>JAUTXM010000290.1 GCA_030838025.1 Acidimicrobiaceae bacterium | reverse complement strand
GAACCCCTGGGTACGTGCGGTCAATCGCTCGTCCTGGCCGTGGGAGCGCCGGTGGATCGAGAAGCGGTGCCAGCGGCGATAGTCGAGCGCCCCGGCCAGGCGCTCGACGACATCCGCGCCTTCGCTGTCCTCCCGGGCGGCCCGGACCCGTTCTGCCAGGAAGGCCGCCAGCGCAGCCCGTTCGGGCTGGTGGAGGACCCGGACATCCTGGCGTAGCAGCCGCACCGCCTCCTCGGCGCCCGTCCCCGCTGCCGGATCGACTTCCCACGACAGACGGAGGGTGACCCCACCGCGGGTTGGATGGGCCGAGAGCTGCTCGTTCATCCGGTTCTTCAGCGCCCATGCCGCGTGGACCCGCTCGCCCAGGTGGGTGCCGACCTCGGTGAGCAGATGGCGCTCGATCAGCTCTCGCTCCTCGGCGGTAAGGGTCTGACGGCGGCGGCGGATCTGGTCGTCGAGCGCCGTTGACAGCTCGGTGGCCCCGACGGGGGCGCCGTTGAGAGTGGCGAAGCACACCTCCAGGCCATCGCTGGTGTCCAGGTAGGGATCGAAGTCGGTGCCCAACTGCGAACGCAGCGTGGACATGCCGTTGTGGAACAGATTGCTCACCGAGTCCTGGGCCGCCTGGTCGACCGAGACGTCACGGAGCCGGTCGTGGGCAGCCCGGGCGAAGGCCAGCCCGGCCGTCACCTGGGTCAGATCGCGGTCCGGATCGACGGGCCCGACCGCCAGCGACGCCAGCTCGGTCGCAGCCAGGCGGGCCAGGGCGCTCAGGGCGTCGGACCGTTCGGCCTCGCGCAGGCCGCGTTCCTCCTCGGTGGTCGCCAGCAACGCGGCCGCGCTGGCCAGACGGTCGCGCGCCGTGTCGCGGTCGTGGCCCAGTTGCTTCTGCTCGGTTGCCGCCGCATCCAACGACGCGGAGAGCTCCCGGTGACGAGCCAGCACCTCGTCAGCGTCGGCCCCCGACGTTCGCTGCAGCTCGTCGGCCTCCCCCCGGGCGATCGTGGCCCTGGCCGAAGCGTCGGTGGCTTGAGCCTCCGACACCGAGGCGCGAGCCTCGTCGTCATCGGCCCGGGCGGCGGCGCTTCGAGCTGCCGCGGCGGTTGTCAACGCGTGCCCGGCGTCGGCTGCCAGGGCGCCCAGGGCGCTTCGGTAGCGGGAGACCGCGTCGAAGGCGTCATCGAGGCCCGCCGCGTCACAACGAGCGACAGTTTCGGCCGTGGCCAGCGCGTCAATGGCGCTTTGGCCATCGGAACGGGCCCGATCGAGGTGCTCGGAGGAACGGGCCATGTCTGATCGGGCCTCGCCGGTCGCCTTGACCGCGGCGTCCAAGTCCCGGCCCGCATCTCGCAGGCCATCGCTCGAGGGCCACGCCGCCTCCGCTTCGTCCAAGCGCCGCAACTCGCCGGCCAGCGCCGTTTCTCGAGCGGCCAACTCGGACAACCGATGGTCCAGGGCGTCGATCTCGGCCGTCAGGGCGACGATCCGCCGGGCCCGGGCCGTGGCCCGGGTGCCGGCACCGACGTACTCGGCGGCCGGCTTGGACCACCGCCCCCGCAGCGATCCGTTCGACCAACGGCCGTCGAGCGTGACCGACACCCCACCCAAGGCCAGGGTGGCGAGGGCCCGGGTGACGGCAGCCTCCTCGACGGCAGCGGAGGCCACCGGCACCAAGCCACCCCAGCCCGCCGGAGTGGCGACGGGCTCGAACTCGCCCTCGTCGGCAAGACCAGGCGACACCGTTATCCAGGTGTCGAGTGTCTCGGAGTCCAGGACCTGTCCCGTCGGTGACACCAGGGCATCGAGCACGCCGGAGGCCTCCAGGGCCGCTTCCAAAGCAGCCCGGGCGGCGTCATCGAGCGCCGGGTCGAAGTCAACGCAGGCCCACAGGGGCTGGAACCCGGGGGGCCGGGAAGCGGGACGCCCCGGTCGGGGCGGGGGCGCGTCCTCTGTCTCGGCCACGACGCGGCGGCGTTCGTCGTCAGCCTCGTCCCGGCGCCGGGCGCTGCGCTCTCTCAGCGACCCCAGTGCCACCCGCTGGTTGGCCAGCTGCGACCGGGCTTCGGCCAGGAGCGGGCCAGCACCGGGCCGGGCGCCTCGTAGCACCATCTCGACAGCCGCATCGGCGTGCCCCTCAGGCAAGGCGACCTGCCAGTCGCCGGCCCAACATTCCACCGACTCGGCCATGGCCGTAGCCGCCCGGTCGAGTGCGGCCCTACCGGCGTTCTCGCGTTCCTCGGCATCCACCAATGTCGACTCGGCCCTGCGGTGCGCCTCCTCGCATCTGCGGATACGGCCTCGGGCGACCTCGGCCGTCTTGGAGGCAGCCCGCACTGCCTGGAGCAGTTGGTGGCGGCGGTCGGCGACGCCAGCGAGGGCGCGGGCGGCCCGGTTCGGATCGGTGCGGAGCTGGTCGGCGTGCATCCGGTGCTCCGCTTCGACCAGCGCCACCTCAGCCGCCTGGAAGGCGGCGGCGGCCTGTTCGACACGCCGTTGTTCGCCCTCGTCCGCTTCCGCCCGAGCGGCCATTTCCGACGCCCTGGCCTCCGACGCCCGCTGGCGGTCCTCGGCGGCTCGGTTGAGCAGCGCCATGGCGTGTGCTTCCGCATCGGCCGCCCTTTTCCCAACTTCTTTCAGCGCGTGGACCTTGGACAGGTCGAGACCGCCCAGCTGACCGGTCAGGCGTTCGATGGCGCGGGCCAGTTCCTGGCGGCGGAGCTCGATGGCCGCCAGGCGGGTGGTGGCGTCGTGGTGCTCGGCCCGCTGGCGCCGCTCGGTCTCGGTCACCTTGTCGAAGCGGGTATTGGCGGACCGCACGGTGTCGGCCCGCAGGCGGGTCTGGATCTGAGCGTGGGACCGGTAGTGGGTGAGGAAGCTGTGGAGTTGGGCGGCCGACGCTTCCAGCCGTTCGATCTCCGCGGTGTCGTCGTCCAGCCGGGCGAAGGCCGAGGCCAGCGACTCCATGCGGTGGCGCTCGAGCGGCGGCAGCGCGTCGGAGAGGTGCCGCCCGAGGCTGGACATGTCGAGCTTCTCGGAGAGCTTGGGGCGCCGGAGCTGCAACAGCAGGTGGATCAAGGCGTCGTAGCGATCCGGGCCCAACCCGAACAGGGCGTGGTCGATGGCCGCCCGGTGGTCCCGTGCCGAGGTCGACACCACGCCGCGCTCGTCCAGCGCGGCGCGGAGGCGCTCCGCGGTCAAGGGAACATCGCCGGGCGCCAGGTCGAGGTCGGATCCAACCCGGGCGGGGGTGACCGCGAACCAGGTGTCGACCCGTCGCCCGGCCGAGCGGGAGGCGCGCAGGCCGACGATGCAGGTCGTGAAACGCTCGGCTCCCTCGGCGTCGATCTGGCCGAACTCCAGCCAGCAGTAGCCGATCGCCGAGGGTCGGTCGGCGAAATCGATCAGGTTCCAGTACATGGTCTTGGCCTGCGAGCCGAAGGGGTCGAGCCTTTCGGAGCGGATGTCGCCGTCCAGGACAAAAGGCAGCAGCAGTTCCAGGGCCTTGGACTTGCCGGCGGTGTTCTGCCCGCGGAGGATCAGCCGGCCCTCGGCGAACCAGAACTCCTGGTTGTCGTACTCCCAGATGTTGCGGATGCCCGCCCGCAACGGCCGCATCCGACCCGGGAGGGGCCGGGGCAGTCCGACGCCGATGGGCAGGTGCTCGATGATGGCGGTCATGGACCCTCCGGGATGGGGAGCTCGAGGGGAACAGGCGGCGGGCGCAGGGGCGCCAACGCGGCGTAGCGGCCCGCGCCGGGACGGGCCTCGATCCCGTCGGGGCACCGGCGCACCAGCCGGGCCGCGACCAGGATGCCAACGGCCTCGTCGACCAGCGACTGTGCCCCCGCCGTGCTGTCGGTGCCCTGCTTCCAGTAGCCGGCGTACTCGACCGCCAGGTCCTGGACGAAGGTCGTGACCTCGGCGCTGGCCCATCTGGGCGGCTCGCCTCGGCGCTGCCGGCTCCGCAGCTCGTCGCACAGGCGCAGCGCGGTCGTCTCGGCGGCGCCATAGTCGGGCCAGCGCAGGTCGGTCAACGTGCCCGCTTCGTCCACCGCGACCCAACCCTCGGCCCGTACCTCCAGCGTCAGGCCGACCTTGTCCGACAACACGCGTTCCAGCCGGGCGCGCTGTGAGCGGAGATAGTCGAGCTCGTCGGGGGCCAGGTCGTCGTGATAAACGACCGGTTGTTCGACCAAGGCCCGGGTGATGCGGTGACGCCGGCGTCGCGCCCGGCCATCCTCGGTGTCAGGGTAAGCCTCCCGTGCCACCTCGTCAGGTGAGGGCGCCAGCGACGGCGGCTGGGGGGCCGTGGGCAGCATGGCCAGCCGGTCCCGGTCGACGCGGTAGAGGGCATCGCCTCCGGCCTCCCCCCGAGCGAAGCGCTCCTCGTCGCCGTCGGCCTTTTCGAGGACGCCGAGGTCGACCGCGGCCTGGACGGCCTGAATGAAGACTCGGCGGTCGGCCCCGCGTCCGCTGTCCCATTCCAGCCCGTCAAGGGCCGACGCCCGGTCCGAGACCTCCTTGAACAGCCGGGCCAGCGTCGTGTGCTCCCCAGCCGACTCCGACGAGGCCAAGACCAGGCAGGTGAGGGCGTAGCGGCGCCCGTCGAAGGGCCGTCCCGCCCGGGTGGACAACCCCCGCGGCTGGTGGCCCGCGCCGGGCAGTTTGGCCAGGCGGGCCACGCCTGGGCGGGTGGCGTCGAGGCGGTAACCGAGTTCGTCGGTGAACCAACGGGCCAGCTCTTTGCGGTGGCGGCGTACCCCACTGAGGGCCGGGCTCCCCTTCGCTGCCAACGGCTCGGCCAGCAACGCCCGCACCGCCTGGCGAAATTCCTCGTCCGACCCGCTCATCCCACCGCCTCCGATAGGCCGGCGCCGGCGAGGGCGATTTCCAGAACTTGGTCGGTGCAGCGCAACGTCCCGTGCAGCGTCGAAATGGTCGCTTCGGCAGCGTTGGGAAAAGGACGCAGCGTCACTGTCACGAGCGGGGTGGCGGCGACACGGGCCCCGTCGGGTCTCGGGCGGGCCACCAGGGCGGCGTCGACAATGGCCAGGAATTGCCGGAACTCATCGGCGTCGAGGGTGCCCAGGTGGGACAACCGGGCCGGGGTGCGGCCCG
>JAUTXM010000172.1 GCA_030838025.1 Acidimicrobiaceae bacterium | reverse complement strand
CGGGGACCAACGAGATCGTCAAGTTGCGTTTCGACAACGGGATGGAGCTGCGGTGCACACCGAACCACGGTCTCTTCACGGTCAACCGGGGCTACGTGGAGGCTCACGACCTCACCGCCGACGACGCAGTACAGATCCTGGATGTGGCAGCGCCCGCCGTGGGTGCCGACCTGATGTTGCCGGTTGCGACCGATCCGAGCGCCTACCGGCAGGTAGGTGACCACCGGCGCCCGATACAGCTGCCGGAAAAGTGGAGCCCGGAGCTGGGCCACTACCTGGGCTGGCTGGTCGGCGACGGCTCGGCCACCAGCGATCAAACCCTGGCCGCGGTGTACGGATCGGCTGAGGACCGCGAGTTCGTGCTTCCCCGCCACAGTGAGCTCGTCACGTGGATCAACGGCGGCGTGACGCCGAAGCCGAGCGTCCAAACCAATGGCACGGTCCAACAGCGGTTGAGCGGGCGGCAGGTCGTCGGCTTCTTCCGGGCCCTTGGGCTTGGCGCCGGCAAAGGCCCATCGAAGTCGGTGCCGTGGACGGTGCTGCAGGCGCCACCGGAGATGGCCGCGTCATTCCTGCAAGGTCTCTTCGACGCCGACGGTTGCGTTCGCCGAGACGACCAAAAGGGGAGTTATGTCGGGCTGGGCTCTGGCTCCCGCACCCTACTGGTAGACGTCCAAAGGCTCCTCAGCACCTTCGGGATCACCAGCACGATCTACCGAGGACGCGGTGCGAGAGAGTCCGGCGTCAGATATGACGGCAAGCGTGATGCCGTCTCGGTCACCTACCAAAACAGCGGGAGTTTTGATCTTCGGATCAGCGCATCGGCGATTGCCGAATTCGCCCGGCACATCGATTTCTCGATTCCGCGGAAGGCCGATGCCCTCCGTCGATTGGTTTCCGAACGGGTGCGGGGCTTTTACCAGACCGACACAAATGCCCACCTCGTCGATCGGGTCGACGACGGAGTCGAGACGACCTACAACCTGTGCGAGCCCCGTAACCACTCGTATGTGGTCAACGGTCTGGTCGTCCGCAATTGCAGCGAATATATGCATCTGGATGATTCAGCATGCAATCTGGCGTCGCTGAACCTGCTCACATTCATCGAGGAGGAGAGCACGTTCGACGTCGAGGGTTTCCGGGCTGCGACCGAGGTGATGTTCACCGCCCAGGAGATCCTGGTCGGCAACGCCGATTATCCGACCGACGCGATCGGCGACACCTCCCGGCGGTTCCGGCAACTGGGCATCGGCTACGCCAATCTTGGGGCGCTGCTCATGGCCCAAGGTGTTCCCTACGATTCTGACGAGGGGCGGGCGTGGGCGGCGACCATCACCGCACTCCTGACCGGTCACTCGTATGCGACCTCGGCACGGACGGCCGCCCGGATGGGTCCGTTCGCGGGATTCACCGACAACCGCGACGCCATGCTCAACGTCTTGCGTATGCACCGCGACGAGGTGGCCGCCATCGACGAGGAGCTGGTGCCGACCGACCTGCTGGGCGCCGCCCAAGAGGCGTGGGACGCGGCGGTCGAGGTCGGCGAGCACTACGGGGTGCGCAATTCGCAGGCGTCGGTCCTGGCGCCGACGGGATGCCTGGTCGGCGGATCGCTGATTCCGACCGAACGGGGGCTCGTACGGCTCCACTCGCTGGGTGACCCGGAGGGGCCAACGTGGCAGGACCTGGGTATCGCCGTTGCCACCGACACCGAGGCGCGGCCCGCGAGCAAGTTCTACGTGAATGGCGCCGAAGCGGTTGTCACCGTGTCGACCAGGCGGGGTTACCGCCTCCAGGGCACGCCGACGCATCGAGTCAAGGTGGTCGACCGCGTCTCAGGTGAGTGGCAATGGCGGCGTTTCGCGGAGATCACCGCCGGCGATCTGGTGCCCCTGGCGCTCGACCAGCTGATCGGCGAACCCCAGCCGGTGGCGCTGTCTCCGCTGGCCGAGGCGTACTGGACCGGCGAGCACCATGGTGCCGTCACCCGGACCATGACTCCTGAACTGGCAGAGCTCGTCGGGTATTTCATGGGCGACGGTTCGCTGCACAGTCGTGGCCTCCGATTCTGCGTGACCGCAGGTGACTTCGACGTTGTCGAGCGCCTCTTGCAACTGGGCAAGGAGACGTTCGGGTTGCCGGGCCACGTGACGCCCAAGCGGGGTTATACCGAAGTGCGATTTGATTCCGTCCGGTTGACGCTTTGGTGGGAGGCCTGCGGCTTCGCAAAGTGGCTGCCCACCGAGGGGCACACCGGCAAGGGATACACGGCCCATGTTCCCGACGCGGTCCTGCACGCCAATGACCCAACCGTGTATGCGGGTTTCCTACGAGGTTTGTTCGAGGCCGACGGCGATACCAGCGCCGGCTACCCGACGCTGAAGAACACGTCGATCAACATGGTGCGCGACGTGCAGGCGATCATGCTGGCGCTTGGCTACCCCACCACATTCTGGGTGAACGATCGTTCGACGGGCACGTCATGGGGTCGGGCTCCGATAGCGGCGCTGCGCCTGCTCAATGTGTCCTACGCCGCGCAGTGGCTGGCGGCGATCGGCTTCATGAGCGCCCGGAAGAACGCCGGCGTCCGGTCTGCCGCCAGTCAGCAAGGGGCGCGTCGGGACTACATCCCGATCACCCGGGCCATGGTGGACAGACTGGCGCCGGGCAACGACCGGCTCCGGCGGGTACTGCTGATGGAACTCAAGCGACACCGGATCTCGCGGCGAGTCGCGACCGAACTGTTCGAGCGCTGCGGTGACGGCGACTTGGGCCATCTGTTGCGGTTCTTCTATGACGAAGTCGACCACGCCGAACTGGGCGACGACGAGTTCACGTACGACCTGTCGGTCCCTGACAACGTCACCTATCTCGCCAATGGGTTCGTCAGCCACAACACCATTGGCTTGCTCATGGATTGTGACACCACGGGCATCGAACCTGACCTCGGGCTGGTCAAGACCAAGAAGCTGGTCGGCGGGGGGACGATGTCGATCGTCAACCAGACCGTTCCTCGGGCCCTGCGGCGCCTGGGCTACGACCGGTCGCAGGTGGACGCGATCATCGCCTATATCGACGAGCACAAGTCGATCGTCGGCGCTCCCGCGCTGAAGGCCGAGCACCTACCGGTCTTCGCCTGCTCGATGGGCGACAACACCATCCACTACCGCGGCCATGTGCGGATGATGGGCGCCGTCCAACCGTTCATTTCGGGTGCCATCTCGAAATGCGTCACCGGAGACACCCTCCTGTCGACCGCCGAGGGCCTGGTCCGTATCGGCAGCCTGTACCGAGGCGAGGGGCCCGACAGCTTCCGCGCCGACGTCCGGGAAGTGGCCTCCCTGTCGGGCCCCCAGAAGACCGATGCCTTCTACTACGGGGGCGTGCGCCCCGTGACCTCGGTGGTCCTGCGGTCCGGGCATCGGGTGACGGGCACGGCCAACCACCGGTTGCTGGTGTCGGGCCGCGACGGCCTCGAATGGCGCCGCCTCGACGAGATCGCGGTAGGGGAGTATGTCGCGACCCAATACGGCGACGATCTGTGGTCGGTTCTGCCCGCCCGCCTGGAGCACGACCGTTCGGTCGCGGCCGAGGTGGATGACGCAACCGCACCGGCCGCCAGGGCGTCCGCAGCTACGGCCGCAACCGCAACCGCCGCTACGGCCACCGCCGCCGCACCGGCCGCCGCGTCGGTGCCCGCCGAGATGTCGAGCGATTTGGCCTTCGTGCTCGGCGCCTACGCCGCCTCGGGACGCATTCCCGGAGGCGGCTGGGCAGTACAGATCAACAGTGACGTCACGCACGTCCTCGACCGTGTGGCCGAATCGGTCGAGCGGGTGTTCGGCGTCACCGGCTCGATCCGCCAACCGGGCGGAGGCCTCCCGGGCGCCCGAATCGAGTTCCGGTCGCAGGCGGTCGTGGAGCTGTTCGACGCCCTCGGATGCGGGCAGTGCGCGGTCCACAAGCGCATCCCCGACGCCGTCTTGCGCTCGCCTCGCGAGATGGTGCGGGCCTACCTCCAAGGCCTGTCCCTCGCGGCCGAGGTCACCATGTGCGGGACCGCCAAATGGGCCATCACCTCGGAATCGCCCGGCCTGCTGGACGATCTCCAGGCGGTGCTCACCAATCTCGGCGTGGTCCACGAGCGGGGCACCCGATACCGCAAGAACGACGGCCGGCCCTACGACGAGGTGTTCGCGGTGGGCGAACAGGCGCACGACCTGCTGGCGATGGTCCCGTTCCTCGATCCGCACAAAGCGGCGTTCGCCCAGGCGCTGCAGGGCCTGGGTCGCCATCCCAACCGCAACGGCGCCGACGTGGTCCCGGGCATATCCCCCTACGAGCTGTACCGGATCGTGCCCCGGCACATGCGGTCGGACTTCAGCTACCTGAGCGACCCGCGTGCCATGTGCGTGAGCCGTCGCTCACTCGAGCAGGTGGCTGCGGTGGCCGGCACCCGGCTGCCGCAGTGGCTGCGCCACGTGTTGGAGGACAACCTGCACTTCAGCCCGGTCGAATCGGTCGGCTCCGCTGGCGAACGTGAAGTGTTCGACCTGTCCGTACCCACCACCCAGGCGTTCGTCGGCAACGGCATCGTCAACCACAACACGGTCAACCTGCCCGAAGAGGCGACCCTCGAGGAGGTCGAGCAGCTGCACATCGAGGCATGGCAGCTCGGCCTGAAGGCGGTCGCCATCTACCGGGACAACTGCAAGGTGGGCCAGCCGCTGGCGACCACCAAGAAGACGCTGGCCGACCCCGAGACGTCCGAGGCCGAGGCGCACGATGCCGAACTCGCCCTCAAGGTGGCGGCGTTGGAAAAGGCGTTGCAACGTCAGACTGTGGTGGTGAAGCAGCCAGTACGCGAGCGCCTCCCGCGCCGGCGCAGGTCGATGACCTTCAAGTTCCGGGTCGCCGACTGCGAGGGCTACGTGACCGTCGGGGAGTACGACGACGGCCGGCCGGGCGAAGTGTTCATGCAGGTCTCCAAGCAGGGCTCGACCCTGGCGGGGATCATGGATGCCTTCGCGGTAGCCGTCAGCCTCGGGCTGCAGCACGGCGTGCCGCTGGCGACGTACGTGAAGAAGTACACCAACATGCGCTTCGAACCGGCCGGCATGACCGACGACCGGGAGCTACGGATCGCCTCGTCCCTGGTCGATTACATCTTCCGCCGCCTGGCGGTCGACTACCTGACCTTTGACGAGCGGGCCGAGCTCGGCATCCTGACCACCGACGAACGGCTCCAGCCGACGTTGCCTGGGGTCGAGGAGGTCACCACGCCGAGCTCGTCCGTCGTGGAGGAGATGACCGAGGACCGGGCGGCTGCCGGGCCCTCGGCTCCTTCACTGAACCCCCGACCGCTCGACGCTCCCTATTGCTACCAGTGCGGGGTGCAGATGCAGCGTGCCGGCAGCTGCTTCGCCTGCCCTTCGTGCGGGAGCACCAGCGGCTGCTCGTAACGCAGGAGATCCCCGACCCGGCCTTCGGTGAGGCTGATGGGCGATCCACCCAACCGTTTTGGTCACTCGATGTATCTATTTCATCGGTTTGTGGCAACAACGGTGCCGTCGCCGGAGCGGGGTACCGGTGCGCCCGCCTCGGCCACGTCGGCCGAGGGGAGGGGACCGAACAGATTGAACAGCCCGAAGTACGGCCTCGGGTCGCCCTCCCACTGGTAGGTCAGGATCTGGGCGGCCGATCGGCGGCCGAACAGGGTCCGGTACCACTCGAAGGTGGCCGCCCTCCCGCTCACCGCGATGTCGCCCGACCCGCACACCCACTCGCCGTCATCGTGGACCAGCCAGACGGCGGGCAGGTCGTTCTGGTCGATCAGGTGGTGCAGCCGCCCCTGAACCCGGTTCGCCATGGCAGCCACGGCCGCGGCGTCGCTCGGCCCGGCCAGGCCCAGGGCTCCCCGCAGGTCGTGCTCGTGGGTGAAGATGTCGAAGGCGCAGGCATCGGCCCGACCGGGCGTGGCCAGCAGCGCCAGCACCTCCGGCGTCCGGCGGGACCACTCCGCCAGCACGTGGGCGAGCGGGCGGCCGGCGCGCTCGGCAACCTGGCGGGCGGTCCAGCCCACCGAGGCGAAGTCACCGCCCTCATGGTTGTCGTCGATCATGTCGGCCGCCACCCCGACCAGGTGGGCCACCAGCTCCTCGACGGTCCAGCACGGCGTCCCCGGCACCCGAGTGCCGAGGGCCGCCGGCGCGAGGGGGGTGACCAGCTCGACGATCCGGGCCTGGGTCTGCGCGTACTGAGCGACCAAGTCCATCACGACGACGCTAGTGAGGCCGGATCGACCACGCCGTCTTCGGTGACGAGCGCGGTAACCAAGGCCGCGGGGGTCACGTCGAAGGCCCGGTTGTCGACCGGCATGCCCTCGGGGGCAATCCGGCGGCCGCCGATCCCCGTCACCTCGTCGGCCCCCCGGCGCTCGATCGGGATGGCCCCGCCATCGGGGCAGGCAAGGTCGATCGTCGAGGTCGGGGCGGCGACGAAGAACGGCACGCCGTGGTAGCGGGCTAGCACGGCCAACCCGTAGGTACCCACCTTGTTGGCCACGTCGCCGTT
>JAUTXM010000264.1 GCA_030838025.1 Acidimicrobiaceae bacterium | reverse complement strand
CGTCCGATTGGGACGACCTTGGCGACGTGAGCCAACTCGGGGGTGACGAGCCGCGTCTCGGTGCCCTCGACACCACCCGGACCGAGCATTCCGACATGTTCTCCTTCGACGAGCAGTTCGAACGTCTCGAAGACGAGCGGTCGGGTCCGGCACCGGTCCTCGATCCGGCTTTGGACGAACCGCCTCCGGCGGCTCGCACCGCTAGCCGCCGGCCGGCCCAGCGAACGCCCGAGCCAGTCGGGGCGCGGAATCCTCGGCGACCTGGTCCCGCCCTGCGCTCGCCTGGGGGCGGCGGGCGGGATCTTCCGACCGCGACCGTCGTCGGGGTGGGCATGATCCTCGCCTTGTGCTTCGCCTACGTCCTCGGCGCGGCGGTCCTGATGCTCCTGGCAACGGTCATCGTCACCGCATCGGCGCTCGAGCTGTACAACCTCATCCAGCACCGGGGCTTTCGGCCCGCCACTCTCCTTGGGGTATGCGCGACGGTCGCCGTGATGCTGTCCGCCTACTGGCGGGGGGAGGTGTCGGTCCCGCTCATCCTCGCTCTGGTGTTCATCACCAGCATGCTCTGGTACATGTTCGGTGTCGTCGACGCCCGCCCGGTCGTCAATGTCGGACTCACGGTCATGACGTTTGTCTGGGTCGGCGTGTTCGGCTCGTACGCCTCGCTCCTGTTACGGGTGCACAACGGCAAACAGCTGCTGCTCCTGCCCGTGCTGGTGACCGTCGCAGCCGACACAGCGGCGTACTTCGCGGGGAGCTCGATCGGGTCACGCCCGCTCGCGCCGTCCATCAGCCCGGGGAAGACCTGGGAGGGGGTGATCGGGGGTGGGCTGGGCGCAATCGTGTTCTCGTTCGTCCTCTCGCGCCTGCCGTTCCTGAGCAAGACATGGTCAGGTAAGCATGCGCTGCTGCTCGGATTGGTCATCGCGGTCATCGCGCCGCTCGGCGACCTGTGCGAGTCGATGGTGAAACGCGACCTCGACCTGAAGGATTCCGGGTCGGTCCTACCAGGCCACGGCGGGCTACTCGACCGCTTCGACGCCCTGCTGTTTGTGCTTCCCGCGACCTATTACCTCGCCCTGTACCTCAAACTGGGTTAGTGGTACATCCCCCCGGCGGCCGATGAAGACCGTCAGCCTGGTTGGCTCGACCGGCTCCATCGGTACCCAGGCGATCGATGTGATCAGTGCCCAGCCCCACGAGTACCAGGTCATCGCCATCGGGGCAGCTCGGTCGCTCGATGCGCTGGTAGCGCAGGCCGAGCTGCTGCGACCTCGTCAGGTTGCCATCGCCGACACGGCCCTTGCGGGCACCTTGGAGGAGCGGGTGCCGCGGGGTACCGAGGTGCTGGCCGGTCCCGAAGCGATGGCCGAGATCGCACGCCAGGCCGACGTGGTCGTCAATGGCGTCGTCGGCTTTGCAGGCCTGAGGGTCACGTTGGCGGCTCTCGAAGCCGGCCACCGCTTGGCGCTGGCCAACAAGGAGTCGCTGATCGCCGGGGGAGCCGTCGTCCAGCGGGTCCGAGCCACCCCCGGCGCCGAGATCATCCCCGTGGACTCCGAGCACTGCGCCATCCACCAGTGCCTCAGGGCGGTTGGCGCAAGCGCGAACCGAGCCACAAGCGCCAACAGGGTCGACAGCCCTACGAGTGCCGCCAATAGTGCCGACAGCTCTACGAGCGCCAACACATCCGACGACTGGCCAACGGTGCGGCGAATCTTGCTCACTGCAAGCGGTGGACCATTTCGGGGCCGGTCGGCTGCCGACCTGACCGAAGTGACCATCGAGGATGCCCTTGCGCATCCCACGTGGCAGATGGGACCGAAGATCACGGTTGACTCATCCACGCTAATGAACAAGGGCCTCGAGGTGATCGAGGCCGACGAGCTGTTCCACGTCGGCTACGACCGCATCGACGTGGTCGTGCATCCACAGTCCATCGTGCACTCGATGGTCGAAACCACCGACGGTGCGGTCATGGCCCAGCTCTCGCTGCCTGACATGCGCCTACCGATCGGGTACGCCCTTGCTTACCCAGGCCGCCTCGCGACCCCCTTTGGGGCCATCGACTGGAAGACCCTCACCCGTCTGGATTTCGAGCAGCCAGATCGGGAGGCTTTTCCCTGCCTGACCTTGGCATACCACGCCGGCCGCGCCGGTGGGAGCGCCCCCGCCACCCTCAACGGCGCCAACGAGGTCGCGGTCGCGGCGTTCCTCAAGGGTCAGATCCGCTGGATCGATATCAGTGCGGTGATCGAACGGGTCCTGGTGGGCCACGACGTGCGAATCCCCGAATCGGTCGACGACGTGCTCGACGCCGACCGCGAAGCACGCCGCCGCGCCACCGAGGCTGTCGAACGTCTCGGAGTCGCCGTCCGATGAGCCAATCAAACCTCCACACCGGCCACGGTCCCGCCGGCGACGCCGACCCCCGCGACCCCCGTGACGGTCGCGACGAAATCGAGGCCGACGACGGCCGCGACGGCGATGAGAACGGCGTCACCCGCAAGCACCGGCCCACCGCAACGTCCCGCCCCGCCAAGGCCAGCCCCGCCAAGGCCAGCCCCGCAGCCCCGTCGGCACCGCCCACCCCCGGACCAGGCGACCAACGAGCTGCCGTCCTGAGACTGCTGCTGGTGATACTGGCGGCGGCCGTGGTTTCGGTCACCGCCGGCGTCGCCAAGACCGTCGTGCTGGTCGTGGCGATTCTCGTCATGATCATCCTCCACGAGCTGGGCCACTTCGTGATGGCCAAGCTGGCGGGCATCAAGGTGACCGAGTTCTTCGTCGGCTTCGGTACCCGCCTGTGGTCGATTCGCCGAGGCGAGACGGAGTATGGCGTCAAGCTCCTGCCGCTCGGGGGCTACGTGAAGATCATCGGCATGAACAGCCTGGAGGAGGTCGACCCGGCTGACGAAGCCCGCACCTATCGCCAGCAGCCGTTTTGGCGTCGCCTTTCGGTGGCGGTGGCCGGCTCCGCGGTCCACTTCCTGATCGCCCTCGTCCTGCTGTTCACCATCTTCTTCGCGGTCGGCGACAGGGGCTTCTTCGGTCCCGCACCCGGCACCGATAGCCGGGTCGCCCAGATCGATGCCCTGGTCACCGGGCCGAGCCCGGCCCAGCAAGCCGGTTTCCGCTTGGGCGATCGGATCCTGTCGATCGACAACGAGGTCTTCCGGACCAGCGACGACATGATCAACTACATCCACAGCAAGCCCGAGCAGACACTCGACTTCGCGGTCCGGCGCAACGGGCAGATCGTCCATCTCCACCCGACGACGGTGGACCTCTCGAAGGTGAAACCCGCCGGCACGCCGCAATCGCCGGCGCCGACCGCCACCGCCCCAACAGGCTTCGTCGGCTTCGTCCTCGATCCGCCCGCGACTCACTACGGCGTCTTCTCTGCCATCAACAAGTCGGGGGGTGCGTTCGTCGATCTCGGAGCCAAGTCCCTCGGTGCCCTGCGGGACCTGTTCAGCGCCCACGGCGTCTCGTCCTACGCCAACATGCTCGTCAACCAGAAGGCGGCCAACGCCCCCAACGCCGTGCGGTTCCAGTCACCTGTCGGCATCGTCGTGCTGGCCAGTCACGTGTCCAAGAACGGCCTCGAACAATCGCTTTTCCTGCTCGTGCTGATCAACATCTTCGTGGGGATCTTCAACATGGTCCCGCTGCTCCCCCTCGACGGCGGCCACGTGGCCATCGCGGTCTACGAGGCGGTGCGCAGCCGCAAGGGACGCCGCTACCACGCCGACGCCGCGAAGATGCTGCCGTTTGTCTACGCCACCTTGGCGCTGATCGTGTTCATCGGTGTGTCGGCGTTGTTCCTCGACCTGCGCGATGTGCTGTCGGTCGTGGGATTCTGACGAGGTGACGACGACACCCGGCCCGCCGGCCGGGACAACCACCGCCGGGCCCGTGCACTGGCCCCGCCGTCCCACCCGCCAGATCATGGTGGGCCAGGTGCCCGTCGGGGGGGGATCACCGATAACGGTGCAGTCCATGACGATCACCAAGACGGCCGACGTGGACGGGACCCTGGCCCAGATCTACGCCCTCCACGCCGCCGGTGCCGACATCGTTCGTTGCACCTGCAACGAACGGGCGGCCGCCGAGGGGCTGGCCCAGATCGTTCCCCGCTCGCCCGTGCCCATCGTGGCCGACATCCATTTCCACGTCGAGATGGCCCTGGCGGCGTTGGAGGCCGGCGTCCAGTGCCTGCGCCTCAACCCGGGCAACCTCCGCAAGCCCGAGGAGATAAAGCTCGTCGCCCGGGAATGCCTTGACCGGCATGTCCCGGTTCGCATCGGCGTCAATGCCGGGTCACTCGACCCCCGCCTCTACGAGAAGTACGGCGGCGCCACCCCCGAGGCCCTGGTGGAGTCGGCCCAGCACGAGTTGCGGCTGTTCGACGAGGTGGGCTTCGAGGACGTGAAGATCTCGGTCAAGGCTTCCAACGTCCCGCTCATGATCGAGGCCTACCGCCAACTCTCGGCGGTCACCGATCATCCGTTGCATCTCGGCGTGACCGAAGCGGGACCGCCTCCCGCAGGCACGATCAAGGCCACGGCGGGGATCGCAACCCTGCTCGCCGAGGGAATCGGCGACACGATCCGCTACTCCCTCACCGCCGATCCCGTCGACGAGGTGAAGGCGGGCCGCCAGCTGCTGGAGGCGCTGGGCCTGCGGGAACGCAAGAACGTCGACCTCATCGCGTGCCCGAGCTGCGGCCGGGCCGAGATCGACGTGTACAAAGTGGCGCAGGAGGCGATGGCGGCACTGGAGGATCGCAACCTTCCGATCCAGGTCGCGGTCATGGGTTGCGTCGTCAACGGGCCCGGGGAGGCCCGCTCGGCCGACCTCGGCATTGCGGCGGGTCGACACCGGGGGCATCTGTTCATCAAGGGCCAGATCGTGCGGGTCGTGCCCGAGGCGGAGATGGTGGCGGCGCTGGTCGAAGAGGCGGAGAAGCTGGTCAAGGAGGGCATCGATGCCCGGCTGGCGGCGGCCGACCATGGCGCCGCGGCCGAGGCCGAAGCCGACCGGGCGGCGCTGCTCGACCTGCGAGGCGACGACGCCAACAACAGCGAAACCCGTATCGACCTGATCGACAAGCGCCTCGGCCACCGCTAACTCCTCGGCAACCGCTCAAGCCGCGGGCACCGCTCAAGCATCGCCCGATATTCGAAGGCGCCCGCCTGCCATTGACGCCACACTTGTTCTCCATGACATTGGACCTGCGGCCGGTCGAGGTGACCGAAGCCGAATCCTTCGTGCGTCTCGTGTACCAGGCGTTCGGCTCGGTTCCCGACGACTATTCGCTGGCACGGGCGTGCGAGCGCTTCGAGCCCGATTTTGCTATCGGCGTCTACGACCGCGGCCGCATCGTGGCCACCGCCGGCGCCTACCCGCTGGAGATGACCCTCCCAGCCGCCCCCGGCCAGACCCTGCCAACCACGCCCGTTCCCGGCGTCACCGCCGTCGGGGTTGCTCCGACGCACCGCCGCCAAGGCCTCCTCACCCGCATGATGAACCACCAACTCGCCGACCTGCGGGATCGTGGTTATCCGTTCGCAACGCTGCTGGCCTCGGAGTCGATCATCTACGGCCGCTTCGGCTACGGCTGGGCCAGTTCCTACCGATCGCTGCTCATCGAGAGTGACCGCGACGCCTTCGCTCCCGAGGTCCCGGCCGACGCCGGCCGCATGCGCCTGGTCGAGCCGGACGAGGCCGGCAAACTGCTCCCGCTGGTCCACGACCGGGCGCGTCACCAGCAGCCGGGCGAACTCAACCGCAACGCCCGCTGGTGGGCGAATCATCTGAAGGATCCGGAGAAGGAGCGCGACGGGGCCGAAGCCCGCCTGTACGCGGCCCACGAATCCTCCGGCGGCGAGGCCGACGGCTGGGTCAGCTACCGGTACGACAAGCTGAACTGGCCCGAGGGCATCCCGCGCCACGAAGTGGTCATCGACGACCTCGTCGCCACCGACGCGGCCGTCGCGGCCGCACTGTGGCGCTTCGTCCTCGACCTCGACCTGGTCGAGGAGGTCAAGGCGCCCAACCGACCCGTCGACGAGCCGCTGCGCTGGATGCTGGCCGACCCCCGCCGGCTGCGCACGACCGAGGTCGCCGACCACCTGTGGGTGCGGATCCTCGACGTCCCCGCCGCGCTGGCCGCCCGTGGCTACCCCGCCGACGAACGGCTCGTGATCGACGTCACGTCGGCCGATGCCAGCGTCGCGGGCCGCTTCGTGCTCGAATCCGGACCGCAGTCGGGCGCGTGCCGAGCGGCCAAGAGGGGGGAAAAGGCGCAGTTGGTTCTGGGCTTGGCCGACCTGGGCGCCATCTACCTCGGTGGATTGTCGCCCTCGACATTGGCTGCGGCGGGGCGGGTCAACGAAGTTGCGCCCGGCGCGCTGGCGGCAGCCGACCGGGTGTTCGCCTCGCCCGTGGCGCCGTTCTGCACCCTCCACTTTTAGGAATGCCGGCCCGGCAGTGGCCTGCCGGTAGCCTGCCCCGCCATGGCCAAGGCACCCGTTCTCACCCCGCGTGCTGTCGATTTTCCCCGCTGGTACCAAGACGTCATCGCCCGCGCTGAGCTGGCCGAAAACGGCCCCGTCCGGGGAACCATGGTCATCCGGCCCAACGGCTACGCCATCTGGGAACGGATGCAGGCCGAGATCGACGCCCGAATCAAGGAGGCGGGGGCCCAGAACGCCTACTTCCCGTTGTTCATCCCCGAGTCCTACCTCCGTAAGGAAGCCGAGCACGTCGAGGGGTTCAGCCCCGAGCTGGCGGTCGTCACGATCGGTGGGGGCAAGGAGCTCGAGGAGCCCATCGTGGTGCGGCCCACCAGCGAGACGATAATCAACAGCTACTTCGCCAAATGGATCCAGAGCTACCGGGATCTGCCCCTGCTCATCAACCAGTGGGCCAACGTGGTCCGTTGGGAGCTGCGTCCCCGGCTGTTCCTGCGGACCACCGAGTTTCTGTGGCAGGAGGGCCACACGGCCCACGCCACCGAGGTCGATGCCCACGCCTACGCCCGGCGGATCCTGACCGAGGTGTACCGAAGCGTCATGGTGGACGTGCTGGCCGTGCCCGTCGAACTCGGCGTCAAGACGGCCCGGGAGCGCTTCGCGGGGGCGATCGCGTCGTGGACCTGCGAAGGCATGATGGGCGACTGCAAGGCGGTCCAGATGGGAACCAGCCATGAGCTGGGCCAGAACTTCGCCAAGGCCTTCGGCACCACCTACTCCTCGGAGACCGGCGCCCAGGAGCACGTCTGGCAGACGTCGTGGGGTGTGTCGACTCGCCTCGTCGGGGCGTTGATCATGGCCCACGGTGACGACAATGGCCTGCGGCTGCCGCCCCGCCTCGCCCCGGTACAGGTGGCGGTCGTCTTGATTCGCGATGAATCCGGCACCCGGCCCGTCGCCGAGCGCCTGTTGGCGGAGCTGAAGGCCGCCGGCCTTCGAGCGGTGCTCGACGATCGCGTCGATGTCTCCTTCGGGCGCCGCGCCGTGGAGTGGGAGCTCCAGGGTGTCCCGCTGCGTTTCGAGGTGGGCCCCCGGGATGTGGCCGACGGGCAGGTGACCGTCGTGCGGCGCGACGACGGCTCCAAGCGCCCGGTGGCGATCACCGCCGCGGCCGGGGGGGCGGCCGCGACCCTTGAGGACATACAGGGTGCCCTGCTGCGCCAGGCCCGGGAATTCCACGCCGCCCATTCCGTGGCCGTCGCCTCGGTCGACGAAGCGATCGAGGCCGCCCAGAGCGGCTTTGCGGTGCTTCCGTGGTCCGCCGTCGGCCCCGAGGGCGAGGATCGGCTGGCGACGTCGGCGGTCACGGTGCGTTGCCTCCAGCGTGGCGACGGCAGCCTGGCGGAGTCGGCGGCCGAGGACGGGCTGATCGCCGTCTGCGCCCGGGCCTACTGACCCACTCGATCAGAGGCGGTCCTCCCACCACAGGTGTTCGTCGGGGTCGTGGGAGAACATGTTCTCGACCTCGTGGCGCTCCTTGCGATGCCTTCGGCCTGCGGTTACGGCCAAGCCGATGGCGACAGCCACAACGCCAATCCCTGCGACGACGATCACCGCGTCCATTGTGACTGTGACCTATCCCGAACCGCCACCTGGCTAATCCTGGCCGGTTTCCGCACACCCGGAAGTCGGATCCCCCCCGCTATACTTGCGTAGTCGCCTCTCCGGGGGCGACCCGTGGTGTGTCTGGCGTGGGCCTTTCTGCGACGGCAGGGTGCCCACGCTTTTGTTTGCACTCGAATGGTCCTTGACGAGAGGTGGAGGTAGGTGATGACGAGTCCGGCACAATCAATCCGCGAGTTGGTCGAGCCCCTGGTCATCGCCGCTGAACTCGAGTTGTGGGATGTCGAAGTCAACCCTCGCGCCGTGCGGGTATTGGTCGACCGTCCCGGAGGCATCGATCTGGACTCGATCACCAACGTCGCTCGAGTCGTGTCGGCCGCATTGGACGGCCACGAGGAACTGTCGCCCGGCGCCCAGTACCAGTTGGAGGTGTCCAGCCCCGGTGTCGAACGGGCGTTGCGGACCCCCAGCCATTTCCGGCGCTACATCGGGACCGAGGTGGTGGTGAAGACCGCGGCCCCCGTCGAGGGCAGCCGCCGGATGCAGGGCGTGCTTCTGGCCGCGGACAATGAAGGCATCACCATCGACCTGGCCGGGAGCCCGACGCAACTCAGCTACGAACAGATCCAGAAGGCCCGGTCGGTCCTGGTATGGGGACCGCAGCCCAAGCCGTCGCAACCCCTCAAGGCGCAGCGGGCAAAGGACCCGGCACGATGAAAGACAACTTCGCGTTCCTCGAAGCACTGCAGCAGATCGCCCGCGACAAGGGCATCTCCGTCGACACCCTGCTCGACGCCTTGGCCAACGCCCTCGTGGCGGCCTACAAGCGCACGCCCGGCGCCGCCGAAGAGGCGGTCGTCACCGTCGATCCCGACTCCGGTGACATCCGGGTCTACGGCCAGGAGCTCGATGAAGACGGCAACGTCGTGCGGGAATGGGACGACACACCCAAGGACTTCGGGCGCATCGCGGCCCAAACTGCCAAGCAGGTCATCCTGCAGCGCATCCGCGAGGCGGAGCGCGACCTCAAGTACGAGGAGTACGCCGGCCGCGAGGGTGACATCGTCACGGGCATCATCCAGCAGAGTGACAACCGCTACACCCTCCTCGACCTGGGCAAGGTCGAGGCACTGCTGCCCCAGGCCGAGCAGGTGCCCTACGAGCGCTACGAGCACGGGGCCCGGCTGAAGGCGTACATCGTCGAGGTCCGCAAGACCACCAAAGGCCCCCAGATCGTGGTCAGCCGCACCCACCCGGGCCTCATCAAACGACTGTTCGAGCTTGAGGTCCCTGAGATCTCCAGTGGTGTGGTCGAGATCAAGGCGGCGGCTCGTGAACCGGGCCATCGCACCAAGATCGCGGTGTGGTCCAACGACTCCAACGTCGACCCGGTCGGGGCGTGCGTCGGCGCCCGGGGGGCGAGGGTCCGGATGGTGACCAACGAGCTGCGAGGCGAGAAGGTCGACATCGTCCCCTACTCCGACGAGCCCCGGGAGTTCGTCATGCGGGCGCTGCAGCCGGCCAAGGTCAAGGAAGTCCATCTCGACGAGGAGACGGGGACCGCGACCGTCATCGTCCACGACTTCCAGCTGTCACTGGCGATCGGCAAGGAAGGGCAGAACGCTCGTCTGGCTGCCCGCCTGACGGGGTGGCGCATCGACATCAAGAGCGAGACCCAGCTGGCCGAAGAGGAGGCCGGGTACGGCGGTGAGGAGTGGGCCCAGGGCGAGTGGGTCCAAAACGACGCCGGCGAGATGGTCTGGCAGCCCGCCGAGGGCGGGGAGGCGCTGTCCGCCTCGCAGTGGTCCGAAGGGGCTGAGGGCGCCGAGGGGGCGG
>JAUTXM010000258.1 GCA_030838025.1 Acidimicrobiaceae bacterium | reverse complement strand
GGCCTCACCGAATTGGCCGTTCGGCCATTCCTGAATCTGCCCCCCGATAAGAATCGGGCTGCCGTACCATTGCTTCATAGGGTCTGGCTGGCGGCGATGTTGAGGCAGTGATCCCCAGCCGCTGCCGGCGCAGCCGCCCCAGACCCTCTTCTCGCTGACCGGTCGTGCCTACTCGGTCATGGCCTGGATTCGCCGGGCGATGGCGATGGTGGCGGGATCGGGGGCCACCGCCAAGGTCTGGAGCATCACGAGCAGCTTGGCCAGGTCGCCGTCGACCTTGATCTTGCCCGCCATGAACGCCTGCATCGCCACCTGCGGGTTGCCCTCCACCAGGATCGCCTTGGCGGTGGCGTAGTCCAGCGTGACGGTGACGTCAGGCTTGTCGACGTGGCCCAGCTCGATGTCCGCCTCGCCGAGAGAGGTGTCGAGGTGGGACTTGATGGTTCCCGTCCCGAAGGGCACGTCCGTGACGATTTGGTTCATCCTGATGCCCTGGTCGGCCGCCGAATCGGGCTTCAGCTCGTGGCGGATCTCACGCGCTGCGGCCACCCACTCGTCGCTCAGGAACGGATACTTCGCCACCTACGGTTTCCTCCTCGGTCGGTAGGGCACGGTACCCCGCGGGCAGTGCCGGTGGGCACGGCCCGACCCGGCCTGTACCCGCCTACCATGACCGGCATGCCTGCGAGGATCTCGCGGGCCGACGTGGCCCACGTGGCTCGCTTGGCCCGGCTCGACCTGACCGACGACGAGTTGGAGCGTTTTACCGACCAACTCGGCGCGGTGCTCGAGCATGCCCGCGACGTCGAGGCACTCGACACCGAAGGCGTCCCGCCCACCGCCCATCCGTTGCCCCTGCGCAACGTGCTGCGCGAGGACGTGGTGGTCGCCAGCCTCGACCGCGACGAGGTGCTGGCCCAGGCGCCCGAAGCCGAGGCCGACCGCTTCAAGGTTCCCCGGATCCTGGGAGACGCATGACCGGCGGCGGGCCGGCGGTCGAACTGGCGGCGGCCGTTCGGTCGGGCGAGCGGCATGCCGTTGACGCCCTGGAGGAGTACCTGGCGGCCATCGCCGAGAGCGACGAGCGGGTGCACGCCTTCAACCATGTCATGACCGACCAGGCCCGGGCGGCGGCGGCCGCCGTCGACGAGGTGGTGGCGGCCGGGCGCGATCCCGGTCCCCTGGCCGGCGTCCCGGTGGCGCTGAAGGACAACCTGTGCACCCGAGGGGTGCCGACCACCTGCTCGTCGCGGATCCTCGACGGTTGGCTGCCTCCCTATGACGCAACCGTCGTCACCCGGCTGCGTGATGCCGGGGCGCTCATCGTGGGCAAGACCAACCTGGACGAGTTCGCCATGGGTTCGTCGACCGAGAACTCGGCGTTCGGCCCCACCCGCAACCCCCGCAACCTCGACCGGGTGCCGGGCGGGTCCTCGGGCGGCAGCGCCGCCGCGGTGGCCGCGGGGTTCGCCCCGCTGGCCTTGGGGTCCGACACCGGCGGCTCGATCCGCCAGCCGGCGGCGTTGTGCGGTGTGGTCGGCGTCAAGCCCACCTACGGCGTGGTGTCGCGCTACGGGCTGGTGGCCTTTGCCAGCTCGCTGGATCAGATCGGCCCCTTCGGCGCCACCGTCGGTGATGCCGCGGCCCTGCTCGATGTCATCTCGGGCCACGACGCCATGGATTCGACGTCGCTTCCCTCGGCCCCGCCCTCGGCCGCCGCCCGCCTGACGGCTGGTGTCGAAGGGCTCCGGGTCGGGGTCGTGACCGAGCTCACCACCGTCGAGGGCATCGCCCCCGAGGTGGTGGCACGGGTCCGCCAGGCGGCCGACGCCCTGGCGGCGGCCGGAGCCAAGGTCGAGGACGTCTCGGTGCCCGCCGCGGTCTACGGACTGTCGGCCTACTACCTGATCGCCCCGGCCGAGGCGTCGTCCAACCTGGCTCGCTACGACGGGGTGCGCTACGGCCTTCGGGTACCGGGCGTCGACATCACGGAGATGTACAACAAGACCCGGGCGGCCGGCTTCGGGGCCGAGGTCAAGCGACGGATCATGCTCGGGACCTACGCCCTGTCAGCCGGTTACTACGACGCCTACTACGGCCAGGCGCAGCGGGTGCGGACCCTCATCATCCGCGACTTCGAGGCGGCCTACGACACCTTCGACGTGCTTCTCTCGGCGACCACGCCGACAACGGCGTTCGAGATCGGTGCCAAGACCGCCGACCCGCTGTCGATGTACCTGTCCGATCTGTGCACCATCCCGTCCAACCTGGCCGGGCACCCCGCCATGACCGTCCCGTTCGGTACCGGCGCCGACGGGCTGCCCATCGGAGTCCAGGTCCTGGCCCCGGCGCTCGGCGAAACCATCATGTTCCAGGTTGCCGCGGCCATCGAGGTCGCCGGCCGGGCCCAGGAGGCGGCGGTCCGATGAGCACCGAGGCTCCAGCCACCGAAGCTCCCTTTTCCCCAGATCCTTCCGGGTGGGAGATGGTCATCGGCCTCGAGGTGCACTGCGAACTGCGGACCGCGACCAAGCTGTTCTGCGGCTGCCGCAACGAGTTCGGCTCGCCCCCCAACACCAACGTGTGCCCCGTATGCCTGGGGCTTCCGGGCTCGCTCCCGGTGATCAACCAGATGGCCGTCGAGTACGCCATGCGCATCGGGCTGGCCCTGAACTGCCGCGTCGAGCCGTCGATCTTCCACCGGAAGAACTACTTCTATCCCGACATGCCGAAGGACTACCAGGTCAGCCAGTATGAC
The DNA here is from genome assembly GCA_030838025.1 of Acidimicrobiaceae bacterium. Lineage (GTDB taxonomy): Bacteria > Actinomycetota > Acidimicrobiia > Acidimicrobiales > Palsa-688 > JALYXV01. The sequence goes on along the minus strand of JAUTXM010000258.1, from coordinate 1,030 downwards.
CAGCCGATCAACGTGGCCGGGTGGCTCGACCTGCCCGACGGCACGCGGATCGGCATCGAGCGGGCCCACATGGAAGAAGACACGGGAAAGACGACGCATGTGGGCGGCGGGGGCCGGATCCACGACGCCGGGTACTCGTTGGTCGACTACAACCGGGCGGGCGTCCCCCTAGTCGAGATCGTGAGCCGGCCCGACCTGCGCAGTTCGGCCGATGCCCGGTCGTATGTCGACGAGCTGCGTTCGGTCCTCGTGGCTACCGGCGCGTCGGATGGGAAAATGGAGGAGGGTTCGCTTCGAGTCGACGCCAATGTTTCGGTCCGGGCCGCGGGGAGCGCCGAGTTGGGTACGCGTTGCGAGATCAAGAACATGAACTCGCTGCGCAGCTTGGGACGGGCCATCGAGTACGAGGCAGCTCGCCAGATTGCCTTATTGGAGTCCGGTGGGCGGGTGGTGCAGGAAACCCGGCACTGGAACGAGGCCGCCGGTTCCACCCGTTCGATGCGTTCCAAGGAAGAGGCGTACGACTACCGGTACTTCCCGGAACCGGATTTGGTGCCCTTGGATCCGTCCGCGGCGTGGATTGCGGCGGTGGGGTTCGCGCTACCGCCGATGCCCGCCGAGCGGCGCCAACGCGTCGCGGTGGCGTCGGGGCTCGATCGTGACAGCGATGCGGTCGTGACCGTGGTCCGGCTGGACCTCGACAGTTTCGTGGTGGCCGCGGTCGACGTGGGCGCCGACGGTGCGCTGGCGGTGCGCCGTTTGGCCAACGAGGTCGCAGCGCAGCTCGATGGCGGGCGCCCGCTTGACCCCGATGGTTTCTGCCGGCTGCTCCTGATGGAGTCGAACGGGAAGCTGACCACGGCCCAGGCCCGGGAGGTGTTGCGCCATCTGCTTTCGGAGGGGGGCGATCCGGCCGCGATGGCAAGCGCGCTGGGCTTCGAGGCGATGGGTGCCGGCGATCTCGGGGACGCGATCGACGCGGTCATCGCTGCCAACCCGGCCGAGTGGGCGCGGTTCGCGGCGGGGGAGG
>JAUTXM010000256.1 GCA_030838025.1 Acidimicrobiaceae bacterium | reverse complement strand
CAGGTCAACGCCGCAGTCTTCGGGAGCCGGGAGGAGGCCGGGGTCGTTCGCTGGCGCAGCCGCCTCGTCGAGCCACGCCGGGCGGGCCATGGGCCGGTTGTAGCACGGGGCGTCCTCGTGCAGGCTGGCGGCCGGCACATCGGCCAGAACCTCGCCTTCCCAACCGTCGAGGATGCGCAAGGCTCCGCCCGCCGTGACCCGGCCGACGACCGTGGCCCGCACCTCCCATTTCTCGCAGCACGCCATCACCGACGCCAGGTCGTCGGGGGTGACGATCGCCACCATCCGCTCCTGGCTTTCGCTGGTCATGATCTCGAATGGCTCCATCGCCGGCTCACGCAGGGGGACCGCGGCCACGTTGACATCCATCCCCACCCCACCGCGCGACGCCGTCTCGCTGGTCCCGCAGACCAGGCCCGCACCGCCCAGGTCCTGGATGCCGACGACCAGGTGGCGGTCGAGCAGTTCCAGGCACGCCTCGATCAGGCGCTTCTCCTCGAACGGGTCGCCAACTTGCACATTGGGCCGCTTGGCGGCCTCGGCCGAGGCGTCGTCGCCGAACCCCGCCGAGGCGAGGACGCTCACCCCACCGATGCCGTCGCGCCCCGTCGTCGACCCGAGGAGCACGGCCAGGTTGCCAATGCCCGACGCCCGGCCGAGGACCAGCCGGTCGGTCGGCAGCACCCCGAGGCACAGCACATTGACCAGGGGGTTTTCGGCGTAGCACTCGTCGAAGACCAGCTCCCCGCCAACCGTCGGGACGCCGACGGAGTTGCCGTAACCCGAGATGCCGCTCACCACGCCGGCCGCGATCCAGCGGCTTCGGGCATCGTCGAGGGGTCCAAACCGCAAGGGGTCCATGACCGCCACCGGTCGGGCGCCCATCGTGAAGATGTCTCGCAGGATCCCACCCACACCCGTCGCCGCTCCCTGGTAGGGCTCGATGGCCGACGGGTGGTTGTGGCTTTCAATCCGCAGGGCGATCGCGATGCCGTCACCGGCGTCGATGACACCTGCGTTCTCCCCCGGTCCGACCAGGACGTGGTCTGCTTCAGTCGGTAAGCGGGCGAGGTGAACCCTCGACGATTTGTACGAACAGTGCTCGCTCCACATGACGGCATACATGGCCAGCTCGAGGTGGTTCGGCTCCCGGCCGAGGAGGCGGCTTATGGCCGCAGCTTCATCGTCAGTGAGCCCCAATGCCCGCGCGATAGCCATGTCCATAGAAAGCACGCTAGTGCGACCGACGAACATGTCCTCGCGTTGGAAATGCCCTCAGGGAGCCGCTCACAACCCCTCGAAATGGGTAAAAGAAAGTTCTATCGGACAAGGCGCGTTGTGAGAGACTGACCATATGGCAGCCAAGTCGAACAGTGGTAAGGCGCCCATGTCGCAGGCCCACAAGGACGCGTTGGCGGTCGGTCGTGAGGAGGGTCGCGCCGTCCGGCGGTATCTGGAGGCGATGGAGGCCCACAAGCCCAAGCGTGGCCGCAAGCGGAACCCAGATACCATCGAAAAGCGGCTGCAACAGATCGAGGACAAGATCGAATCAGCCGACCCCTTGACCAAAGTTCACCTGGTACAGGAACGACTCAATCTCACCAGCGAGCTCGCCAACAAGGACGCCGCGGTCGATCTGGTTGCCCTGGAAGAGGGCTTCGTCAAGGCGGCCAAGAACTACTCGGAGCGCAAGGGCATCACCTACGCCGCTTGGCGCGAGGCTGGTATTGACGCCTCGGTGCTGCGCCGGGCCGGAATCCGGCGGGGGGCCGGCGACCTCTAGTTCGTCTCGGGTGACCTAGTTTCGGCTGGTTCGCGCCGGTTAGGCGCGAGCTGTCAGCGCTGTTTCGGCGGGCGTCGCCCTTATCCCCATGCCATCTGCAGCAGTCGAAGGGCGTGGGCCGCCGGCCGCCGAGAGGAGGGAGCGCACGAGCGACGCGCCGTCGGCCGAACCCAGCAGGAGGTCCGATGCCCGTTCGGGATGGGGCATGAGACCGACGACATTTCCTTCGGCATTGCAGATGCCGGCGATGCCATCGACCGAACCATTGGGGTTGTCCACGTACCTCAGTACGATTCGATCGTCGTCCTTCAGCATGCTTAAGGTTTCGCCATCACAGGTGTAGTTGCCCTCGAAATGATTGATAGGGATCATTAACCGCTGACCCAGCGTGAGATCTGCCGTCAATACCGACCGGGTTGAGCACACTTGCAACTCGACGGGCATGCAGAGGAACGTCAGGCCCCGATTCTTCTGCAGCGCTCCCGGTAGCAGACGTGCTTCGGTAAGAATTTGGAACCCATTGCAGATCCCGATGACGGGGCCGCCGTCCGCCGCGAACGCCTCAATGGCAGCCATGATGGGCGAGAAGCGGGCGATCGCACCAGGCCGCAGATAGTCTCCGTGGGCAAAACCTCCAGGTAGAACGACCGCATCAACGGGACCCACGTCGGTTGCGCCATGCCAAATGAGATCGGCGTCGCCACCCAGGGCTCGGACCGCTTCGACCACGTCGTGCTCGCAGTTGCTGCCAGGAAACAGCACCACGCCGACCCTCGTCATCGGGGTACCGCCTCCTCGGCGAGGGTCACTCGGGCGTCCTCGATCACAGGGTTGGTGAGGAAGCGCCGGCAGAGTTCGTCGACCTGATCCCGGGCCGACGCCTCACCGTCGGCGTCGATGGAGAAGCGGATGGCCTTGCCGGTGCGCACCCCACTCACGTGGTCGAAGCCGAGCGCCGGGAGTGAGCGTTCGATGGTGGCCCCCTGCGGGTCGGCGATCCCCGGCCGCAACGCCACTTCGACGAGCACGGCGAACCTCACCGCCGCTCCCCAGCGTCCGCAGCCGCGCCGTCCGCCCCACCGTCCCCAGCGCCCGTAACCCCGCCGTCCGCCCCGCCGACGGCCTCCGCGCCCGCGTCCCCAGTAACAGCGTACGCAACCCCGCCGTCCGCCCCGCCGTCGGCCTCCGCGGTGGCCCCGCCCGCCGTCGGGGGCCAGTCCGCCAGCCGAGCGCCACTCAGGCGCTCGTAGGCCTCGACATAGCGCCGGCGGGTGGCGGCGACGACCTGGTCCGGAAGCGCCGGCGGGGGCGGGGTCTTGTCCCATCCCGTCTCCTCCAGCCAATCCCGCAGGGGTTGCTTGTCGAACGACGGCGGCGTCGCCCCTGGCTGCCACCCCTCCACCGGCCAGAATCGGGACGAGTCCGGCGTCAGCACTTCGTCGCAGATGGCGAGTTCCCCGTCGATGAATCCCAACTCGAACTTGGTGTCGGCCACGATGATGCCCCGCTCCGCGGCCCACGCCGCTCCCCGCCGGTACAGCTCCAGGCTGATCTCCCGCGCCAGCTTGGCCGTCTCGACGCCCACCAGTTCGGCCGCCTGGTCGAAGGAGATGTTCTCGTCATGCCCGACCTCGGCCTTGGTCGAGGGCGTGAACACCGCCTCGGGCAACCGCTCGGACTGACGCAACCCCGCCGGCAACGCTTGGCCGTGCATGGTTCCCGACCGGCGGTACTCGGCCCACGCCGAACCCGACAGGTACCCCCGCACCACGCACTCGATGGGCAACATCTCCGCCCGGCGCACGACCATGACCCGCCCCGCCAGGCCGCCGAGGCCCCCAAGGGCAGAAGGAGCCCCCGCCGGAACGTCGACGCTCAACAGGTGGTGGGGCGCCACGTCGCGCAACCGCTCCAGCCAGAATGCTGACAGGGCGGTCAGGACCCGGCCCTTGTCGGCGATGGGTTCGGCCATCACCACGTCGAAGGCCGAGATCCGGTCCGAGGTGACCAGCACCAGGCGATCCTCGTCCAGCCGGTAGATGTCCCGGACCTTCCCGGACGACACGTGCTCCCAGCTCATCGTCAGGCTCCCGTCTCGATCTCGATCTCGTCCGGCCGGGGCACCCCGGCCAGCGCCTCGAACACCCGGCTCCCGTGGCGCAGGCTGCGCCGCAGGTCGAACGCCTCGTCCAGCGCCACCTTGCCCAAGGGCACCTCGGGGTCGGCCTCCAGAACGTCCAGGAACGGCCGCCCCTCGCCCCAGGCCGTCATGGCGTCGCGCTGCACGATGCGATAGGCGGCATCGCGGGTCAGCCCCGACCCGACCAAGGCAAGCAGGACGGGCTGGCTGAACACGAGCCCGTACGACCGGTCCAGGTTGGTCAACATCCGGTCGGGGAAAATGACGAGCCCGCGGATCAGGGCCGTCATCCGCACCAACAGGTAATACGCCAGCAGGCCGGCGTCGGGGAGGATGACGCGCTCAACCGAGCTATGGGATATGTCGCGTTCATGCCACAAGGCCACGTCTTCCAGCCCCGCCCCCAGGTACCCCCGCAGCACCCGGGCCAGCCCGGACAACTGCTCACTCTTGATCGGGTTGCGCTTGTGGGGCATGGCCGAGCTCCCCTTCTGCCCGACCCGAAACGCCTCCTCCACCTCCCGCACCTCGGTCCGTTGCAGGTGTCGGACCTCGGTTGCCATCATCTCCACGGTGGCGCCGAGCGACGCGCAGGCCCACAGGAACTCGGCGTGGCGGTCTCGTGCGATGACCTGCGTGGCCGGGACGGGAGTCAGCCCGAGGGCCCGGCACACCTCCTCCTCGACCGCTGGATCGACGTTGGAGTAGGTGCCGACCGCACCCGAGAGCTTGCCCACGGCGATCCCTCGGCGGGCCGCGATCAAGCGCCGCCGATCGCGGTCCGCCTGCAGCGCCCACAGCGCCAGCTTGCGCCCGAACGTCGTCGGCTCGGCGTGGATGCCGTGGGTCCGGCCGACCATGGCGGTGTCGCGATGCTCGACCGCCCGTTCGCGCAAGGTCTCGATCAGGTCACCCGAAGCGCCGATCAACAAGTCGGCCGCCTTGGTCAGGATCACACACCAGGCGGTGTCCACGACATCGGAGGACGTGAGCCCGTAGTGCACCCATTTGCCGGCGCCGCCACCGATCCGGTCCTGGATGACATCGACGAATGCCGCCACGTCGTGGTCCGTGACCGTCTCCCGCTCCGCCACCGCGGCTACCAGTTCGTCGTCTACGACCGGCGCCCGCTCCCGGACCGCCAGGGCATCCTCGACCGGGATTACACCGAGTCGAGCCCAGGCCTCAACCGCCAGCACCTCGATCTCGAGCCAGTTGGCCAGCTTGGATGCGTCGGTGAACAACTCGGCCATGGCGGGTAGCGAGTAGCGAGGAATCATGTGGCCGTCCACGCCTCGCGGTAGGTCGCCAGCTTGGCCGCCAGGGCGCCATCGGTGACGGCGAGGATCTCGACCGCCAGCAAGGCGGCATTGGCGGCGCCGTCGATGGCCACGGTGGCGACGGGCACGCCGCGGGGCATCTGCACGATGGCGTAGAGGGCATCGACGCCCGACAGGGCGCTGCCCGAGAGCGGCACGCCGATCACCGGAAGGGTGGTGAAGGCCGCGACCACACCGGGAAGGGCGGCGGCCATTCCGGCGCCGCAGATGACGACGCCGTAGCCACGGTCGCGGGCCGCCCGGGCGAAGGTCGCCACCGCCTCCGGGGTCCGGTGGGCCGAAAGGACGTGCTCGGTCGCCTCGACGCCGAAGCTGCCCAACAACTCCGTGGCCTGCGACATCCGGGCCTGGTCGCTGGCCGACCCCATGAGCACCGCCACCTTCATGGCCCCTGCACCCCGACGGCCGCTCGGGACGCGATATCCCGGCGCATCAGCCGGCCCGGCCAGTCGATCATGGCGGCGGCAGCGTAGGCCCGGTCGCGCGCTTCGGGCAGTGCGTCACCCAACGCCGAGACGCTCAGTACCCGACCCCCGCTGGTGGTCAGGCCCCGGGCGTCTTGCGCCACCGAGGCCGCGTACAGCTGCACACCATCCATCGTCGCAGCTGCATCCCAGCCGCTGATGACATCGCCGGTCCGTGGCTCGGTCGGGTAGCCCTCGGCGGCCAGCACCACACAGACCGCCGCCTGGTCGGAAAAGCCCGGGCTCGGCCCCAGCGATCCACCGGCAGCCGACGCCAGGAACGAGACCACATCGCCGTGCCATCGGGGTAGCACCACCTGGGCTTCGGGATCGCCGAAGCGGACGTTGAACTCCAGGACCTTGGGGCCGTCGGCGGTGAGCATGATCCCGGCGTACAGCACGCCGCGGTAGTCGATGCCCCGTCGCCTGAGCGCCGCCAACGTGGGCAGTACCGCCTGGTCCATGACGGTGTCGACCAGATCGTCGCCCGCGCCCGGTACCGGCGAGAAGGCACCCATCCCCCCCGTGTTGGGCCCGGTGTCACCCTCGCCCGCCCGCTTGAAGTCCTGGGCGGCCGCCAACGGCACCGCTCGGGTGCCGTCGCACAAAGCCATCACGGACAGCTCCTCGCCGACCAGCCCTTCCTCGATCACCACGCGCCGACCGGCAGCACCGAAGGCCGAGCCCGAGAGCTTGGCCTGGACATCGTCGATGGCCTCGTCGATGGCGCCGGTCACCAGCACTCCCTTGCCGGCGGCCAGACCATCGGTCTTGACCACATACGGCCCGTCACCGCGGAGCTGGCGCAGGAACGCCACCGCCGGAGCCTCGGCGTCGAAGGTGCCATGGGCTGCGGTCGGCACGCCCGCGCTGACCAGCAACGCCTTCATCCAGGCCTTCGAGCCCTCGACCTGGGCGCCGTCCGCGCCGGGACCGAGGACCAGTTTTCCCCGACCGCGGAGACGGTCGGCCAGGCCGCCGACCAGTGGCACTTCGGGCCCGATGACGAAGAGGTCGGCGTCGATCTCCTCTGCCGGTCGGGGCGTGCACGCGATGCCGGGGCTGAGCGCCGTGATGCCCGGGTTGCCCGGCGCCACCACGACCGAGGCGGTCCTGGCCAGAGCGACCGCCAGGGCATGCTCGCGGGCCCCGGCCCCGACAACGCAAACCCTCGTCATGAATCGAAGCGGACCAACTGGTCTCGACCCGGCCCCACACCGACCAGCCGGATGGGAACGCCGCACTGATCCGCCAGGAAATGGATGTAGTCCTTGGCCGCGGCCGGAAGCTCACTCAACTCGGTCACCTGCGTGAGGTCGGTCTCCCAGCCGGGAAGCTCCTCGTACACCGGGGTGACCTCATGCAGGACGGTTTGGTGGTAAGGCAGATGCCGGTGGCGCACGCCGTCATGGTCGTAGGCGACGCAGACCTTCAAGGTGGCGAAAGCGTCGAGGACGTCGAGCTTGGTCACGGCGATCTCCGACAAGGAGTTCAGCCGCACCGCATGGCGGACCATCACGGCGTCGAACCATCCCGGCCGCCGGCGGCGGCCGGTCACGGTGCCGTACTCATGGCCCCGGTCGACGAGCACCTCGCCCACCCCCTCGAACTGCTCGGTCGGGAAGGGGCCGGCGCCCACCCGGGTGCAATACGCCTTGGCTATGCCGATGACCTGGTCGATGTCCCGAGGTCCGATCCCGGCTCCGACGCAGGCCCCACCGGCCACGGGGTTGGACGAGGTGACGAAGGGATAGGTTCCGTGGTCCAAGTCGAGGAACGTCGCCTGGGCGCCTTCGAGCAGGATCGCCTGACCCGCCTCCAGCGCCTCGTGCAGCAGGCCGACGCAGTCGGCGATCATCGGAGCCAGCCGGGGCGCGTACTCGTCGAGGTATCGGGCGGCGATGTCGTCGATCGACAGCGGCAACCGGTTGTATACCTTGGCCAGGACCTGGTTCTTCTCCTTGAGCACGACCTCGAGCTTTTGGCGGAAGATCTTCGGGTCGAGCAGATCCTGGACCCGCAGTCCCACCCTCGACGCCTTGTCGGCGTAGGCCGGCCCAATGCCTCGGCGCGTCGTGCCCAGCTTGTTGCGACCGAGGTAGCGCTCGATGATGGCGTCGAGCTCCTGGTGGTAGGGCATGATCAGGTGGGCGTTGCCCGACACCTTGAGCTTGGAGCAGTCAATGCCCCGGGCCGTGAGGAGGTCGATCTCATCCAGGAGCACACCGGGATCGACGACGACGCCGTTGCCGATGACCGGGGTGATGTGGGGGTAGAGGACGCCGCTCGGGAGTAGCTGCAAGGCGAAGGACTCACCGTCGACGACGATGGTGTGACCCGCGTTGTGGCCGCCTTGATAGCGGACCACCATGTTCATTTCGCGGGCCAGCAGGTCAGTCAACTTGCCCTTGCCCTCGTCGCCCCATTGGGTACCGACGACCACAGTGGCGGGCACGCGTTTGCTCCTCGAACGATTTCTAGCGGTCGCCTGAGCATACCGGGAACCGCACGGCACCTGGCTGTTCGAGCAGTTAGGCGGCCTCGACCAAGCCGGTCAGCCCACAGATGCCGATCACAATCGAGGCGCGCCGCTGCGGGCAGCGCAGTGTGAGGCTCCGGGACTGGGTTCGCAGGATGTTGCGCCCTCGTATCAGCACACCGATCGTGGCCGCGTCCAGGAAGGTCACGGCGCTCAAATCGACGATCAGGTCGGCGTCGTCGACAAAGATTGCTCTCGCCAAGGCGTCAGCCAGGACAGCCACCGTGGCACTGTCGTGTTCACCGGTGAGCCACACCGCGGTGCGGTCGCCGTCGGCGCCGAGCCAGGCGATCGTCCGGCCGACCTCGACGATCGACAGCAGCGGCGCAACACCACGGTCGGGGGCAACAAAGGAAGCAACCATCACACTCATCCCAGGTAGACCAGCATCGGTCTGATGCGGTGCCGGGGTCTGGGGCGTCGCTCCCGGAACCAGCAAAAGAGGCCGGGACGACACGTTACGGGCTCTCGCCGTGTCGCTCCTGACAGTACACCTCGCGGTCGGCGACAGTCGCGCGCGCTAGGCCAAAACCGAGCGGGCGTCGGTCCCTTCTGCACCGCCGGCCGGCCCAGGCGGCTGATCGCGGATGAGCCGGAAGTAGTCGACCGCTTCATTCGTCGACGGCGTTTCCTTGCCTCGGCTGGGGCGCCCGGATGAGGGCGTCATGCCGACGCCCGGCAACGCCGCAACGGGTCCGTGCGCCGGCGCGGGGGGTCGGTCGGCCGACAGCCTGGGCCTCGACGGAGTGGGAACCGCAGCGACCGGTGTCAATGGCACGGCAGCGGCCGGAACCGGCGCCGCCCCTGCACGACCCGAAGCCGGAGCCCCCCCCGGAACCCGCCCCGCGGCTGCAGCGGCACGACCCGCGGCCGGAGCCCGGGCCGCCCCGGCACGACCCGTGGGCCGGAACGCCGCCTCGGATGCCGCGACCGCCGCGACCGCCCCGGCTGGGGCGGCAACCGGATTGCTCTCCGCTGGGGTCGCGGCAGCCACGGCGTCCTCCGACGAGGCGGCCCGAACGATCTCGGTCAGGGCGGCCGCATCACCGCCCGCAGCCACCAGGGCCGCCGCCCGCGCAGCGGCCTTGGCCGACGCTGAGGCGGGAACGATGACCGCTGCCCCGCCACCGCCACCATCGCGATCTCGATCCGTCAGCGGTTCCAGGGGAGGCGCACCGGGACGGCGGTTGGCCGTGCGCCCGGCCAACCCCAGCACGCACAGGAAAAGCCCCCCGGCCACGGAGTACAACAGCGACCGATGTTGGTGCGACTTCGCCACCGGACCCGGCAGAGCCACCTGCGGCGAATCGCCACCGCCGCCCGCTTGCGGGGCACCGATGGCCGGAGCGCTGTACGGCAACGTGGGGGCGTAGGTGTCGGGCGGACCGGCCGGCGCCGCGATCGACGGCGTTCCCACGTGCGCCGGCGACGCCGCATGCGGCACAACGACCTTGGGCGGGGCGACTGGAATAGCACCCGCCTTGGCCGCTTGATCGAGGAAGGCGGAGAGGTCAGGGCCGGCCGGTGGCAGCGGCGCCGCCACCGTCGTGGTCGTCGCGGCACCGACGGGATCACCGACAGGCACAGTCGTGCTCGGAACCGGAGGAGCGGGCACGCTGGCCGCCGCCGCACCCGACGACGTGCTGAGCACCGTGGTCGCAGTCGACGTGCCGTCGGCACCCGGCCGGAACGCAATCACGATGTAGCCGTAGTCGCCGCCCGTTGCGACCGTCCCCTGATCGGTCCAGCTGGTGCCCGAAAGAAACGAGTTGACGGCCCGGTTGCTCGACGACCCAGGATCCCGCCGCAGGATCTGGTAACCGAACACATCCGGCTCGGGGTTGGCGCTCCACGAGACCGTAACGCTGCGATCGCCGTTCACCTGCGCCCTGACATTTCGGGGCGCCACCGGGTGCACCCCGACGTTGAAGTTGGTCGTGGCGGTCGAGGACCGCAGGACGCAGCTGTTGAGCACGTTGCACTCGGTCCCGCTCACCAAGGCCGACACGCTGTAGGGACCGTTGCGGGTCACGACGGGGGTAAAGGAGAAGTTGGTAGACGGGGCGCCGTTGGTCGCACCGCAATCGGCCGAGTGGGCGCAGGAGAAGACCTGGGCGCCGCCAAAGGTGACCGACACCTGGAGATCGTTGACGACGTTGCGTTCCAGTGGCTGCTGCACGATGTTGGCATTGCCGCTGATCGGGACCGACGCCGACGTGACGCCGGACGTGAAGCTCGTTCCTGGGCTCGGCGTGGTGATGACGATGTTGGTGGTGGTCGTCGCCGACGCGGCTGACGCGGGCACCACGACCATCACGATCACGGCGCCCGCGGCGGCGGCCACGAGGCGGCCACGGGTGACGATCCTCCCCGTCATATCGGCCGCAGATCCTCAGACCAGGCGGCCCGCACGACCAGCCGTTGGGCTGCCGATCCCTTGGGGTTGCACGTGGTGAGCGTCAGCGAACGAGCTGTGGTCGAGGCCAACACCGAGATGTCGGTCGGACTGACGACAAAGGGGGTCTGGGCCAGGTGGTAGACGCAGCCACCGATCGGCGTGTCCAGCTCGATGGTGTCGCCGGGCTTGAGGCGGTCGAGGTTGGCGAAGGGTTTCCCGTAGGTCGTGCGGTGGCCCGCGATGGCGACGTTGCCGGCCTCGCAG
>JAUTXM010000236.1 GCA_030838025.1 Acidimicrobiaceae bacterium | reverse complement strand
AGGGCCGGCGGGCGTGGCGGCGGCGGGCGTGGCGGCGGCGGGCGGAGCGGCGGCGGGAGAAGTGGCGGCGGTAGCGGCGGCGGACGGAGCGGCGGCGAAAGGAGCGGTGGTCGGAGGTGGCTCGGCGGCCGGGGCCTCGCCGGGCCAGGCCGGCAACAGCGGGCTCGTGGGCCGTGCTGTGGTGGGCGGTGCTGTGGTGGGCGGTGCTGTGGGCGCCGGCGGAACGGCGAGCTCGGCGGTGTCGCGTCCCTCGTCGGCCCAGGGATCGGCCGGGCCGTGCGGGAAGGCACCGTCGGTCCATGCCGAGCCGTCCCAGTACCGGTGGTGCGTGGGCGACCACGGGTCGGGATACCAACCAGCCGGTGGTGGCCCGGCGGGCGAAGGCGCGCCCTGCGGGGCAGCGCCGCTGCCCGGAGCGCCCCAGCCGGGGGTTTCGTCGGTCATCCGATTCCTTCCGGTCGCCCGCGGCGACTCCGTTGGCCAGTTTGCATGCCAGTCTGGACAGGTGATCTAAATCCCCGCTGAACATGCACTGAGAACTTCCGCAGAGGACGGTACTTACCTGTTTCCCAGCCCATCACCAGGTTGCCTTGAGGTTTGGTCACCACGCTGGCCTGAGCGGCTGTCGCGGTCCTCGCGACCACGCCCTCCTTTTCCCAATCCGATCTGAGGAGCCCCGAATGTCGGACGCTGCGGCAGTACTCGAAGATGCCTTGTTCCAGATCAAGCGGGTCATCGTCGGCCAGGATCGCATGGTCGAGCGGGCCTTCGTGTGCCTGCTGGCACGGGGCCACTGCCTCATCGAGGGCGTGCCCGGCCTGGCGAAGACCCTGACGGTGTCGACCATGGCGGGGGTGGTGGGTGGGTCGTTCACTCGTATCCAGTTCACGCCCGATCTGGTGCCCGCGGACATCGTGGGCACGCGCATCTGGCGGCCTTCGCAGGAGGAATTCGACATCGAGTGGGGACCGGTGTTCGCCAACATCGTGCTGGCTGACGAAATCAATCGAGCACCCGCCAAGGTGCAAAGTGCCCTGCTCGAGGTCATGGCGGAGCGCCAGGTGTCCATCGGTGGGCACACCCGGCGCGTGCCCGAGCCCTTCCTGGTCCTGGCCACCCAGAACCCCATCGAATCCGAAGGGGTTTACGCCCTCCCCGAGGCGCAACGGGACCGGTTCCTTATGCAGATCGTGGTGGAGCAGCCGTCCTACCAGGAGGAGATCGAGATCGCCCATCGGATGAGCGTGCGGCCGCCGGCGGCCGAGCAGGTGCTGTCGCCCGAGCAGCTCCAGGCGCTTCAGGCGCTCGCCGACGACGTCTTCGTCCATCACGCGGTGCAGGACTATGCGGTCCGCTTGGTCATGGGTACTCGCGAGCCGGCTCGCTGGGGAATGCCAGAGCTGGCTTCCCAGATCGCCTTGGGCGCCAGTCCCCGGGCGACACTCGGCCTCCTGTCCGGTGGGCGGGCGCTGGCGTTGCTGCGCGGGAGGCGGTTCCTCGTCCCTCAAGACATTTACGACGTGGCACCCGAGGTGCTCCGCCATCGCCTGCTGCTCACGTATGACGGCTTGGCCGCCGGCTTGCAGGTCGACGACGTTGTTGCCCGGGTGCTGGCGACGATTCAGGCGCCGCGCGTGGCGCCCCACCAGGATGAGTCTGGTCGTGGCCCCACCCGTCCGGGGCCGACGGTGTCGATGTCGGCGCCTTCGGGCGCGACGGCAGGCCACTTCGTCGACTCCGCCGTATCGCCCGTCGAGCCAGCCCCGTACCTGGAGCCTGCGCCCTATCTCGAGCCCGCACCCCGTGAGGCGATGTCGCGTGAGGCGATGTCGCGTGAGCCCGCACCCCGTGAGGCGACTTCGTGACGGACCAGAGGGGGCCAGGGTCGAGGCACGCCGACGAGCCCGTGGACGAGCCCGGAGACGAGTCGGCAGACGCCGAGCACCTGGCGGCCCGGACCGGTCGGGCACGAAGGGCGGCTCGGCTTCGGTGGCGGCAGTGGGGTGCCCCCCGGCCGCCAGCCACGCCCCCCTCGACGCCTCCGGGCGCGCTGGCCGCCAAGGCCGCCTTTCTCAGGCGGTTGGAGCTCGACGTGACCCGTCGCCTCGACGGATTGGTGAGCGGCGACTATCTGGCGCTGACATCCGGCCCGGGAACGGAACCGGCCGGTGCCCGGGCCTACAACCCAGGCGACGATGCCCGCCGGATCGATTGGAGCCTGACCGCACGATCCCTCGCTCCACATGTCCGGACCACCGAAGCGGACCGGGAGCTCGAGACCTGGATCGTCGTCGACCGCTCCGCCAGTCTGGACTTCGGCACCGCCCTCCGGGAGAAGCGCGAAGTGGCGTTGGCCGCGGTCGCCGGCTTCGGCTTTCTGTGCGTCAAGGCCGGCAACCGTTTCGGGGTGATCATCGCCGGCGGCGATCGACTCAGGCAGCTGCCGGCGTCGGGCGGCCGGCCGGGGCTGCTCGCCGCCCTGTCCGCCCTGTATGACACCCCGCGGCGGATGACGCCCCCCCATCCGAGCGCCGATCTGACCGGCGGGCTAGTGCGGCTCGAGCGGACGCAACCACGGCGCGGGCAGGTCGTGGT
>JAUTXM010000227.1 GCA_030838025.1 Acidimicrobiaceae bacterium | reverse complement strand
GTCCACGATGCGATCTGAACGGCGTCACTGGCCACGCTCGCCACTCCGGCGCCAACCCGCCGCCAACCCGAAGCTGACCATCGGGTACCACCAAGACTCCCCCGACGTATGCATCGCCCGACGTAGGCGTCGCACGACGCAACTCACCGACCTCGGCTCGGAGCGACGCTTCCGCCAGCTCATTCAGCACGCCATCACGCCATCACGCTATCCCGTTTCACTTTGAGTGGCAAAGTGAGCGAGTTTGTAACCTGTGGCCGCGTTTCTGGCGCGGCGTTCCGATCAGTCGTAGTTGCGAATTGTGCGGACGTTTAGCGCAACCACGACGAAGCCGGTAACTGCGACCACTGCGAAGCCTCGTCCGATCCTCGTCCAATGCTCGTCCAATCGAGGTCGTGAGTATGAGCCACCGCAGCCGTTCCATGACATAGTGACCGAAGTTCGGCGGCGGCACCGCGCGTCTTCAACGCGATCAGCTGTACGAAACCGGAGTACACTGCCGCCCAAACCCCCGCCAGCAAAGGAGCTGCACAAAGCCGGGAACCCCACTGGCGAGTGAGATGCAAAAGGAAGGAAGATGAGCACGATCAATGCCGAAATGGCGACGCACTTTGTCGCATCTGCAACCCGCGGTCCGCAGCACCTCACGGATGCCCTCCGCGCAAGGACCCAGAACTGGGTCACCATCGCGCCACCCGAAGCTAAGCAAAGCTAAGCGGAGGATATCGGGGTCGAGGTCACGCCTGGCCCTCCTGCACCTGCCCGGCTGGGCGGTGCGAGACAGTATTCGCGACGCAGAACCAAAATGAATGGGGGCTCACGTTGGGGAAACGCTCCCGGTGGTGCGGACGCTGATCGTCGCCAGCGGCCAGCGAGCCTTTGATCAATCCGCGAGTCGACCGGCGAAGCGCCTCGCGAACAGGTACGCGTCGCCCGGCCAGCGCGCCGACACGTAGTTGTCGTCCTCGACGACGAAAGCGGGGCCATCGTCAACCTCGGTGCCGCGCTTGAGGAGCACCCGCGGTCCGCGCAGGAAGTCGGAGGGGCGGCGCAGCGCGTCCCGGACCTCGTCCTCGACGTACTCGGGATAGGTCCGGTAGTAGCGGCCCAGTCGCCACGCCGTCGTGAGAAAGGCCGATCGTTCCATGTACTTCGGCAGGCAGGTTGTCCGTCGCCCGTCCAGCAGGCTGCGCCCGGTCGTCGGATCGCGGGTACGGGCGAGAACCAGCACGCCGTGGCAGATGGCGCCCACCGGCCGGCCGAGCGTCCAGTACTCGGCAACTTTGCGACGGAGGAGCTCACTCGCCAAGTACTGGCGCATGCCCGGGGCGTGCCCACCCGCCAAGATCAGACCCTCGAACGCCGCCGGTTCGACGTCTGCCCACGCCAAGGGCGCGGCGAACTGCTCGTCGGAGCGCATCTCCGCATAGAACGCCTTGGGCTGGGCGGCCGCGCCGAGCTGTCCGAAGATGACGCCGTCGAGCAACCGCGGATCGGCGGCGGCTGGGGAGCCGCCCCGTTCAGTGGCGAATCGCACCGCGTGACCAGCGCTCCTCAGCAGCCACCATGGCACCGCGACCTCGGTCACGTCGAAGTCGTGGTCAGGCAACGGGATCAGAACGTTGGCGATCGCCTGACGCTAGGGGAGACCGCCCGCTCGAAAATGCCCGTTCGAGTCCCGCGCAGCGGCAGTCGGCGACGCGTGGTGCGGTCGCGACCTACCGGGCCTCCGCCGGGATCTGTGTCGGCGCCGATTCAAACCTGAACGATGCCCGATTCGACGCCACGCCGCTTGGTGGGGCCCATCACTTCGACCACCACGCCATGGTTGAACTGCTGGAGCCCCGGACGGCCTGACCCCAAGGCCTTCGACCACAGCCTTGCGTGCCCGCCGAGGAGTTGGTGTTCCCGTCGAGCGACCGGGAACGATCATGCCTCCCGTTTTCCGTGACCCATTCGCCTACTGGACTCGCTGGTATCGGCAGACCTGCACGCCGGTGCTCGTCGTTGCCGCCGAGACCAGCGCGAAGGTTCGCGCCACACCGTCGGCAGGGAAGATGCCCTTGCCCCCGCCCAGCACGATCGGCTCGATCATGAGGTTGAGCTCGTCGACCAGGTCGGCCGACAGGAGCGTCCGCGCCAGCTGGGGACTGCCCATGATGTTGACGTCTCGGCCGGGCCGGTCGCGTAACTCGGCGACCGCGTCGAGGAGGGCATTGCCGGCGATGAGCGTCGTCGGCTGCCACGTCAGGTCGGACGCCGACAGCGTGCTCGACACGACGTACTTCTCGACGCCATTGATCCAGTCGGCGAAGGGATCACCGGCCCGCCCCGGCCACGCTGCTGCCATCCCCTGCCAAGTGCGCCGACCGTAGAGCAGGGCGTCGGTACGTTCGGCCACCGCACCGATCGCCGCGCCCATCACGTCGGGATCGAAGAATCGCATCGACCAACCGCCGTGCTGGAACCCGCCGTCGGTGTCCTCCTTGACGCCGCCTGGCGCCTGCACGACGCCGTCGAGACTCATGAACTCGCTGATGACAATTCGCATATGTCTCTGACGATCGCACAACTCACAACTGATCGCGCCCCGCACGCCGTCCAGTTGCCCTTCGCCAGAAGCTGACGATCTTCGCCCGACCCGTTGAGTATCGGAGATCGACATCGAAGGTGGTGGGGGGCACTCGGCCCGAATGGCGCGAGTACCGGTCCCCCACGGGTAGAACGAGAGGAACGTACTGACGCAATGGCTGACGGAGGTGGAACCCGATGGACGTCCAGTTCCTAGCGAGCATCGCCCCGATCGTGCGAGATGCTGACGCAGCTCGCTCCTTCTACCGGGACACGTTGGGCTTGACCTTTGAAGGTATCGCGGGCGACTACCTGTTCACACACGAGCTGGAAGGGACGAAACACTTCGGGCTGTGGCCGCTTTCGGAAGCGGCGCACGCCTGTTTCGGCACCACCGACTGGCCCGCCGACATCCCGATCCCCCAGGCCAGCATCGAGTTCGAAGTCGCCGATGTCGCGGCCGCGGCCGCCGAGCTCGAGGCCAAGGGCTATCGGCTCATCCACGAGGCCCGGACGGAGCCCTGGTCCCAGATCACGGCCCGGCTGTTGAGCCCCGAAGGCTTGCTCGTCGCTGTCTGCTATACCCCGTCGTTCCACGCGCTGGGCGGCAACTGAAACCTCGTCTCTCCTGCCCTTGGAAGCACCCGAGCCCGGCGGGACCAGGTCAGGCCCCCCGGAAATGCCCTGGGTCGGGGTGCGCCTCGACCTGTCGCCGCATGACGGCGATACTGGGCGAGTGGAGATGGCCGCCATCTGCGGTCTTCCCGTCGCTGGGCGCCACATTGCTCTCGATGAACGCGCTATCGGATTGCGGGCCACGTGGCACCTGGATCGGGGTTTCGTGAACCTGAGCCTGCGGCGCGATCAGAGTTGTGTCGAGACGTTCCATTTGACTCCCGAAGAAGATGTCGGCTGATCGGATTCCTGGTGCGAGGTTTGGCCGACGCGGCGCCCAGGGATTTCGTTGGCACGCCGGTCGAGGAGCCTCCAGCATTGTCCGAGCGATTGCCGCCCCGCGGCGGGGTCAGGTCGGTACTGTTTGACTCCGTAGCCAGATTCTTTCGACAGATGGCAGACCTGGTGGACGAAAAGGCGCATTAAACTCGGTCGTAACGGTGGGCCACTTGCCGGCTGACCCGGATATGAACGGATATGCACCCGACCCCCATGACCATCGCGTTGGGATCGATTGGCAGTTTGGCGGAACTTGGCAGTTTTGCCGTCCCAGGTCCGGGAGAACTGCCAAAGTCGGGAGAACTGCCAATCGATACCCGGCCAGAACGGCGGCGGGGGCGGCGGCGGCGGGGGCATCGCCTCGGCCTCGGAGCACAGGTGACTTAGCCGCCCGCGGCGGCTTGGATCGGCCTGATCCCGAGGACCGGGTCGGCTGGGTTCGAGCACGCCTGCACGGCTTGAGCGACGAACAGGGCAGCCGTTTGGTTGGGCGGGTAGATCCTCAGTCCGCTGACCGGGACGGCCCGGCAGGTGTCAGGGGGGAAGTTGGCGGAGTTGATTTCGATCAAGGTGGCCCGGGCCCCATGCCCGGGGGCAAGGATGACGGTCACGATGGGGCCGAAGTTGTCGCGTTGGGCGGGCGCCCCCACCGTCGTCCCGTTGGCCCCCGTCACGTAGGACACCCCGGGATAGCCCCGGAGCGAGCAGGACACGGCGCTGACGTTGACGAAGCTCACGTCATAGCCGACGCTGCCAGCCGCCCCGCTGGGGTTGGTGAGGCTGGCGTTGAGCTGGCTGGTGGCGCAT
Organism: Acidimicrobiaceae bacterium; assembly: GCA_030838025.1. GTDB lineage: Bacteria > Actinomycetota > Acidimicrobiia > Acidimicrobiales > Palsa-688 > JALYXV01. Next base: position 2,934 of record JAUTXM010000227.1, on the reverse strand, counting down.
TCCTTCACCACCACCGGGTTCCTCGTCGTCGTGGTCCGGGGCACCGTGGGCGTCGTGGACCCCGCCGGGCCAGTGACGCCCGGGCCGGTGACGCCCGGGGCCGTGACCGCCGGGGCGGTGCCCGGTGGCAGCGATGTCGCCGCCGGCGCGGTATCGGCTGGCGTCGTCGGAGCCACGCTGAGCGAGGTGGGTTCGCCGACCGTTCGCAGGACATGCCCGGTGTGGTTGGCATCGGCGAGCACCAGGGGCACGGCAACTGCCACCACCGCCACGGCGACGCCCGCGAGCACTCCCCGGCGGCGCCGACGCATCTGGTCGGCTCGACGGCGAGTCCGTTCCAACATTGCCGCCGTCGGGGTCGGCGACTCGGGACGATCAGTACTGGTCATTCGAGGTTTCCTCCGAGCATGTCGGTGCCGAGCCGGTCGCGCAGCGTGTTCAGGGCGCGGTGGAGGTGCGATTTCACCGATCCCGCCGAGATGTGAAGCGTCGCCGCCACTTCGTCGGTCGTCAGCTCTGCGTAGAAACGCAGCGTCACCACCTGACGCTGGCGGTGGGGTAGCCGCCGGATCTGGTCGACCAACAACTGCTGGGGCTCTTCCAGGTGGTTCGCGCCCGGCCGCGGCTGGGGTTGGCGTCGCAGGATCCGATCCCGGCGGGCCTGGGTGCGGATCGTGCCGACGGCCTCGTTGGTCGCCACCTTCAGCACCCACGCGTGGCGATACGGGAGCTGCCGCAACTGGGGCCAACGGAGGTAGGCCTTGGCCAGGGCCTCGCTGGCGGCGTCCTCCGCCGCGGCCAGATCGCCGGTGATACGCCGGGCCGCCCCGACAGCCTGGGGCAACACGACGGTGAAGAACTCGACGTACTCCGGGTCCATCCCCTGGTTGGGTCCGACGCTGGCCTGGCTCACCTCCAGAGGATGCTCCACCCAATCGGTGTCCGTTCCCGCCGGCGCCCCAGGATCGCGCCCGCGCTCGTCGATGCCGACACTCTGCGCCGAATCGGTCACCGGCGTTGGGCGGCGACGTCGACGGCGGGCCGGAAGCCTCGCCGGTCTGGGCGCTCGTCAGGCAGGAACGGGGCATACACACGGCTCGGCGCTTCCATGAGGGCGGGGACTCCTTCACTGACCTCGAGTGACAACCGCTGACAACCGCTGCGGAACAAGCAGACGTCTAACGCGCCAAGGGCCCCCGAGGTTTACCTCCGGGGCCCCTTTTTCTCGGGGACCGCCTCAGAGCTTCACGGTGCGCCGCCATCCGAGCACCGACACCACCAGGATTGCCGCCGCCAGCACGGTCGCACAGCGCCTCGGCCTCGTCCATGTAGTGGGTGACCAGCAGCACGGTGGTCCCGGCGTCGCGCAGCGACAAGATGGCGTCCCAGACGACGCGCCGGGAAGCGGGGTCGAGGCCCTGGGTGAGCCCGTCGAGGATTACCAGCTTTGGCTGGTTGAGCAAGGCGAGGGTGAGAAAAAGGCGTTGTTGCTGGCCACCGCTCAGCGCCGAGAATGCCGTCTTTCCCTGGTCGGCCAGCCCGAACGCGCGGAGCAATCCGGAAGCGGCCGGGGACCCCGGGCGCCGGAACAGCTCCACGGCCTCCGACACTCGGAGCCGGTCGGGCAGCACCGAGGCCTGCAACTGGCTCCCGACCAGAGTGCGGATGCGGGGCCCGTCGACCGCCGGGTCGAGGCCCACGACGCGGATCGTGCCGCCGTCGGGCCGCCGTAGCCCTTGGATGCATTCGACCGTCGTGGTCTTGCCGGCACCGTTGGCACCGAGCAGGCCCACGATCTCACCTTCGTTGACGTCGAGGTCGACGTCGTCGACCACCAGGCGTCATACCATCTGAGCATCGAGGCGCCCACCTCCTACCAATCCAAACGCGAGGAGTCCAACAATGGGAGCAACCGACAAGGCGAGGAACAGGGCCCAACGAGCCAAGGGGAAGATTAAGGAAGTGGCCGGCAAGGTGACCGGAAACGACAAACTGCGGGCCACTGGCCAAGCGGATCAGATCAAGGGCAACCTGAAGCAGGCCGGCGAGAAGATCAAGGACGCATTCAAGGATGGCCGCAAGAGCAGGACCGACAACGCCAACCGGGCGGGGCAGGACGAGGATCGCGCTTCATGATGATCGGGCTCTTGGCTCCAACGGCAGCCCGGCTGTGCCGGCACTGTTGAAGACCGGGATCTCGACGATGAAGCGGGCTTGCGCGGCTCGGGCCTTGACCCAGCCGTCTGCATCCGCCGAGGCGGCGCATAGCCGCTGACAGGTACTTCGGCAGCCCTGCGGTTGGGCGCCAAGGGCGCGCTGCAGATGGGAGGATCGGGCGCGCTCGCGATAGTCGCCGGATTCGGTGAACCTGGCATTCAGGGGCAGTCGTGTGCGATCAGGACGGTGGCCCCCGATGTTGCCGCGGGTGGTGGTGACCGGCTGGAGACACGGCTCGGAGGTGTTGGCACTGGTCGGCTGATTGGAATGCACCGCGGATCGAGCCCTCGCCAAGCAGTTGGCGGTCATCTTCACGCCCGCAACAGAGGGGTCATCTGTGTTGTTGCAGGTGTTGGTTGAGTCGCACGGCCTGACGCATCTGATGGTCGCGTTCCGCGAGGTTGGGTGCGTTGCGCGCTGCGTCGGCATACAGGCGAGCCGCGAGCTCGAGATCGCCGTTCTTCTCATGGAGGTACGCGGAGACCGCTTGGCGCCGCGGGACGTGTTCATCGACCTCGGCGCGGTCCTTCGTGCGGCGCATCGGCGGCAGCGCGTTGATGAGCGGCCACCGGTAGCTGGCCGACGCGAGACGCGGGTCGAGCACCGCGACGACGCCGCGGTCGGTGGCCGTGCGGATCAAGCGGCCCGCGCCCTGGGCCAGGAGTGTCGCGGCGCGCGGCAGGTCGACGACGCGGAACGCAGCCGGGCCCGCGCGGT
>JAUTXM010000200.1 GCA_030838025.1 Acidimicrobiaceae bacterium | reverse complement strand
GGTGCCGAGCACTCCTGCGGGTCTTTCCGGAGCAGTACCGATCCGAGCGCGGCGACGAGATCGTCGGCGTCCTGCTCGACACGGGTACTCCGGAGCAGCGTTGGCCGTCGCTGCGGACTGTCGCTGATCTGGTCGCGGCCGGGCTTCGGGTCCGAGCAAGGCTCACCAGCGATGGCAGAGCGTCGACCGCGGTAGTCGATGGTATGCGCCTGGCGGCGCTGGTCGGACTTTGTGTGCAGGCCGCGTTTGCGGTGGCCATGGTCGCCCACCGGGCCCATGACCGAATGCTCTTCTACGCCACCAGCAACGCCTGGTCAACAGGCGCTCTTGACGTGCTCGCCGTGGCTTGGGTCGTCGCCTTCGTACTCGTCGTCGGAGGACGACCCCGACTGGCGCTTGTTCCCGCGCTCCTGGCGAGCGCTTGGAGCGTGATCCTCGTCGTGTCGAACATGGTGGCCGAGGGCAAGCTCGACGGTGGCGCACCATCACGGGTCCTGCTCGGCGTCGAGGTCGCCCTCCTCGGCCTGATACCCACGATCGCCCTGGTGGTGGCGTCGACCCGTCGGTCGCGCACCTCGGGCCGGCGATCGGTGCTGTGGTTGGTCGCTTGTGCTGGTCTGACAGGGCTCTTCTCGATACTGCATACCGGGATCGGCACCTCGTACAATGGCGGCCGTCAGCTGTCGTGGCCCTCGTCGGGCAGCCTGGTGGCGTTCTTGTCATGGATCTGCCTGGCGGCACTTCTTGCCATGCTGTTGGCCAGCGTGTTCGACCCACGCCTCGGTGTCGCCGTCATCGTCGTGTCCTTACCGGTCATCGTGTACCAGGTCGGCCTGCTGGTGACCGTCCAGTCGAAACCGGCGTGGCCAGTTGTGGTCGCCGTTGGTGCCTTCGCCACCACGGCGGCGGTCGCCGTCAGCTCCACCATCTCACTGCGGCACCTTGAGGGTGGTCGAAGATGAAGCGACGCGAAAGGCGCGAGGATCCCGGTGACGCGGTCGTGGAACTCACCCGTGTCGCGTTCATCGGCGAAGCCATCGCCATCAAGCAAGACCTGGAGCGCGTCGGGATCCGCGCCTCCGTCTTCGAGTCCGACGCCGGCGGTTGGGCGCCCCACTATGGGATTTGGCAAGGAAACCGGGTGATGGTGCTCGCCAGCGACCTCGCCCAGGCGCAGCAGCTGTTATCCGACGACGGCGGCCAGTTGGCAGCGGAAGCGCCCGAACCGCGGCCGCCATCCAGCGCCGTCAGGAAACACCGCAGACCCCACATCGACATCGAGCCGCCGAGCCTCTCCTAGCAAAAGGTGACCGCTCGGCAATGGTGCCCAGACGCGCAAGGCGGAACGCGGCTAGCGGCGGCGGTCGGTGACGTCCTGGCTGATGCCGCGCAGGCCGACGACGTCGCCTGCGGAGCCGACCGTGGGTTCCGCTCGGGCGTACACCCAGCGGTGCTCACCCTCGGGGCGGATGATGCGGTACTCATCCTCGAAGGGACGCCCGGTCGCCACCGCCTCCGTGAGGCCGCGCCAGACCCGCGCCTGGTCTTCGGGGTGTATCTGATCGATGTGGGCGTCGAGCGTGCCCTCGAAGTCCAGTGGATCGACGCCGTGGATCCGATGCAGCTCGTCGGTCCACTGCACCGTCCCGGTGCGGACATCCCACAGCCAGCTGCCCACGTGGGCCAGCGCTTCTCCCTCGCGGATGCGGGTTTCGATCTCCGCCAGCGTCGCCTGCGCCAGACGCTGCTCCGTCACATCCCGGGCGATGATGACCGCCGCCGTCAACTCCCCGTTGCCCTGGAACAGCGGGCACAGCGAAAGTGAGATGGGGATCGGCATCCCGTCCTTGCGCTGGATCTCGGTTTCGTAGTGATCGACCCGGTCGCCGGCCGTGACGGTGTCGAACACCAGTTGCGCCTCGACCCGAAGGTGGTCGGGAAACAACATGGTGGACAGCTGTCCCAGGATCTCCTCCTTGGGATAGCCGAAGATCCGTTCCGAGCTGCGGTTCCAGCTGGTGATGCGCCCGTCGGGATCCTGACTGAACACGGCGTCCTCGGAGGTCTCGACGAACGCCTCGAGGATGGCCAGGCGTTCGCAGATCAGGGCATGCTCGCCCGCCCGCTTGACCGTGACGAGGGCCCCAAGGCCGACGGTCAACTCGAGGGGATTGACGGTCGCCTCGACCCAGATCTCGGCGCCGTCGTTACGCCGGGCGACACACTCGGTCACCGCCCAATCCCCGTCGTGCACGTACTCGTTCAGCACGGCGTCACGGCCCGTCAGCATCCCGAAGGGAACCAGGAGCTCGATCGACGATCCGATCAGGTCGTCGCGGTCGTAGCCGAAGAGCTGTTCGGCGGCCGCGTTGACGCGCGCGATCCGGCCGTCAGGGTCGACGGCTACGACTGCGAGGGGGAGGGCTTCCACCATCGCATCGAGCAAATCGTCCCCGACCGCAATTCTTCGGCCGGTAGTGCTGGAGGGAGTCATGGGCGCTCCATGGGTGAACGGCGTCATGGTATCCGCCCCGAGCGAGCCGGGTAGGTTGACGGGCCCGTGACCCTCACCCAACTTCGGACCTTTCTCGCGGTCGCCGAGACGGTATCGGTCCGAGCGGCGGCCGAGCGGTTGGTCGTGTCGCAGCCATCGGTGTCGGCCGCGGTGGCCAGCCTCGAACGGGAGTTGGGCGTGGCCCTGGTGGCCCGCCAGGGCCGGGGCCTGCGGGTCACGCCCGCGGGCGCGGCGTTCGCGGCCCGGGTCCGCCAGAGCTTGGGGCTGCTCGACCTGGCCGTACGCAGCGCCCAGAGCCTGGAAGCCCCGGGCCAGGGAACGGTGCATGTGGTCACCGTCACCACCGCCGCCGAACGTCTCCTGCCCCCATTGCTGGCGGTGTTCCGCCAGCAACATCCCGACGCCGGCGTCGACGTGCAGGTCGGCAACCGGACCATGGTGTGGGAGGCGCTTCGGGACCACAGCGCCGATCTGGTCATCGCGGGCCGCCCACCGGTCGCGGCGCCGGTCCGGGTGCTCGCCACCGCACCCAACCAGCTGGTGTTGATCGGACCGCCGATCTCGGGCCGAGAGGTCCCGGTGGCGACCCTGGCCGATCAGACCTGGCTCATGCGCGAGGCGGGATCAGGAACGCGCGACGCGGCCGACCATCTGCTGGCCGATCTCGGCATTGCCCCGCCGACGATGATCCTGGGGTCGAACGGGGCGGTGGAGCAGGCCGCCGCGGCGGGACTCGGCATCGCGCTCATCTCGCTGGACGCAGTCGCCGATCGCATCGCCAACGGGACCATGGCCATCTGGCCCTGCCCCGGCACCCCGCTCGACCGCCCGTGGCACCTCGTGGCACACGCCTCGGGTTCGCTGAGTCCCACCGCCATGCTGATGGCGCAGTCGATGACCGACGTGCCCGACCGCTTCGAGCTTACGCCCGAGGGCCGAGCGAGCCTTCAAGGTTGACCGACCCAGGCCCCGCAGCCGAGTCGGTGGTGTCGGCGGCGCGGCGGGCCACCGTCACGATCACCGTCGAGCCCTCGCCTCGACGGGAGCGCAGTTCCAGCTGGGCGCCAATCAGCCCCGCCCGTTCGTGCATCCCCTGGAGCCCGTAAGACATCGAACCGACCGACTGCGTCGGCTCGAAGCCCACCCCATCGTCGCTGATGGTCAACACGACGCGGCCGGCGCCGTCCTCCTGGAGTCCGACGCGGACGTGGTGCGCCTCGGCGTGTTTCATCACGTTCTGCAGCGCTTCCTGGGAGATGCGATACAGCGCCGTTTCGACGTGGGTCGGGAGGGCGCAGGCTTCCAGCTCCAGCTCGATCTCGACGTCGGTGCCGAGTGAGGACGCCAGGCTGGTCAGTCCCGCGGTCAGGCCCAGATCATCCAGGATGGCCGGGCGCAGGCCGCCGATGGCGTGGCGAGCCTCGTCCAGCGCGTCCGAGAGGAGCGCCTCGGTCGTCTCCAGCTCCGCGATGACGGCGCTCTCACCCGCCGAGGCGGGCGACTCGGGCCCGGAATCGGACGCCAGCAGCAGGGACCGGGCGGCGCGCAGGTGGTACCAGGCACTCACCAACCGCTGGCTGATGCCGTCGTGGATGTTGGCCGCGATGCGACGATGATCCAACTCCTGCAACTCGATGGTTCGGGCCGCGAAGCGCTCCACCTCAGCCTCTCGGTTGGCCAGGCGGTCGTACAGAACGGCGTTCTCCACGATGCCGGCCAGCACGTTGGCCACCTCGCCCAAACGAGCGGCGTCGCCGGGGGAGAAATGGTTGGTGTCGCGAGAGTGCACATTGAGCACGCCCACCACCACTCCTCGGGGGCGCAGGAGCGGCACCGAGATCATGGAGTTGAACTCCTCACCTTTCAGGGCGGGGATGTACACGTAACGGGGATCGCTCCACTTGTCCCGGACCACGGCAGGCTTGGCGTGCTGGGCCACCCAGCCCGCCACACCCTCGCCGAGCGCCAGACGTATGGTGCCCGCCAGCTGGTCGAACTGTTCAGGCGTGGCCCCCATGAGCACGATCTCGTGTGCCTCGGCGTCGACCAGATGGACGAAGCACACGTCCCCCTTGGTGGTGGCGACGACGAACTCCGCCACCCGTCGCAGCACTTGGCGCAAGTTTCGTTCCTCAGTGCTCAGCTCGATGATCTGGCGGAGCAGCTCCGACCAGGCCCGCTCCGCCGCGGCCTCGTCGTTGCCGGCGGCGCTTTTTCCCCGATCGCCTTCGGCTACGCCCGGATCGCTCACAGGAAGACCCCCTCCCGCAGCGCGAACGCCACTGCCTGGGTGCGGTCAGTCACGTCGAGCTTGCGGAAGATCGACCGGACGTGGGTCTTCACCGTCTCCTCGCCCAGGACCAGCCGGTGGGCAATGGCCCGGTTGGAGTTGCCGTGCACCATGAGCTCGAGCACCTCGCTTTCCCGCTGGCTCAGGCCGAGGTGGGCTCCGGGCCAGAACTCGCCCCGGTGCAGTCGGGCCGCCGACAACGCCACCCGGCCCGCCAGCGACGCGTCGATGACGATCTCGCCGTCGAGTACCCGGCGGAGGTGGGTGAGCAACTCCTCGGCCACCACCTGCTTGGTCAAGTAGCCCGACGCCCCGGCCCGCAGCCCTTGGAACAGGTACTGCTCGTCGTCGTAGACCGTGAGCAGCACCACTTTGATACCGGGCGCGACCCGGAGCAGCTCCTCGCACAGGTCGAGTCCGCTGGTCGCCTTCATCCGCACGTCGAGCAGGGCAATGTCGGGTTGGGCGTCGACCGCAAGCCGGCGGGCCTCGGCCGGCTCGGTCGTGCTGGCCACCACTTCGGCCAGGTCGGCGTGTGGCCGGAGCATGGCAGTCAGCCCGTCGAGCACCATCCGGTGGTCGTCGACCAGCAGCAACCGGATCGGTCCGGTCCGCGGGACCACCAGGGGGGGCTGCTCTGACACAACCCGAGAGCCTACGAGAGCGCGGGTCGCGACCGCCCCTCCTCGGTACCACGACCGCTCCCCCCCGAGGGGGATGCCCCATGGTTGCGGCGTCCGTACCGTTCGTTTATGACTCAGTCGAGCGCTGCCATCGCGCCTTCATTGCTGACGGCGGACTTCGCCCGATTGGGTGAGGAAGCCCAGGCCATGGAGGCCGCGGGGGCCGACCGCATCCACTGGGACGTCATGGACGGCAGCTTCGTCCCCAATCTCACGATCGGTCCTGACGTGGTCGCGGCGGCCCGAAAGCACACCGCGCTTCCCTTCGAGGTCCATCTCATGGTGAGCGATCCCAACGTGCTCCTGAGCCGCTGGGTCGACGCCGGCTGTGAGCGGATCATCGTCCACGCCGAGTCCCCGGGCTGCACCCACCTGCACCGCGTCCTGGGTGCGATCGCCGAGCTGGGGGCCCGGGCGGGGCTGGCCCTCAACCCCGGCACACCGCTCAGCGCCGCCGAGCCGGTGCTCGACCTCCTCGACCTGCTCCTCGTGATGACGGTGAATCCGGGCTTCGGCGGCCAGGCCTACATCAAGACCATGGAAGCCAAGACGGCGGCGGCCGCGGCCATGATCGCCGGCTCCGGCCGCACCGTCGAGCTCGAAGTCGACGGTGGCATCGCGCCCGCGACCGTCGCCGGCGCAGTTGTCGCCGGTGCCCGGGTGCTGGTGGTCGGCAGTGCCCTCTACCGCCACACCGACGGCATCCCCGCAGCCATCAGCGAACTGCATGGCCTGATCAACGCGGCCCTCGGCGCACCCGTAGCCCCCGCTCTGTCCACCAACTGAACGAGGAGGCGACGTGACCCACAAGCGGGTCGTGATGCGCCGAGCCGGTCCCCCGAGCGCCCACCGGCCGGTGATGATTGCCATCGCGGGTGACAGCGCCGCGGGCAAGACCACCCTGACCCGCGGCCTCCTCGCGGCCATCGGCACCGACAACATCAGTTCCATCTGCGTGGACGACTACCACCGTTATGACCGCCAGGAGCGCAAGGGCTTGCCGTTTACCCCGCTCAACCCGGCGTGCAACTACATGGGGATCATGGAACAGCACCTGCAGCTGCTGGCCATGGGCGAGCCCATCCTGAAGCCGGTCTACAACCACCACACCGGCATGCTCGACCGGCCGGTCCTGTTCGAACCCCGCGACTTCGTCATCGTCGAGGGGCTGCTTCCCCTGCACAGCCGGTTGTCCCGGGCCTGTTTCGACCTGAGCGTGTACCTGGACCCACCCGAGGCCACCCGCTACGCCTGGAAGATCAAGCGCGACACCCGCGACCGCGGCTACACCGAGGAACAGGTGCGGGAAGACCTGCAACGCCGGGAGCCGGAGTCGGCGGCGTTCATCCGCCCCCAACGCACCTGGGCCGACGTGGTGGTGCGCTTCGCCCCGATCGAAGAGCGCGGCGAGGTGGAGGCGGGCCTGCTCAGCGCCACGGTGCTGCTGCGCCCCACGGCGCCGCACCCCGACCTCACCGGGATCCTCACGGCCGACACCCGCGAGGCAATCCACCTGAAGCTGGCACGAGACGACGACGGAAAGCCGGTCGACGCCCTCCACGTCCACGCCTATGCCTCCCGCCAGACGACCCGCCAGGTGGAGGAGGCCATCTGGACCGGCCTTGGAATCGGCCAGGACCTGCCCGACTCGCTCGGTGTGATCGAAGGCGACGTACGCAGCGAGCCGTTGGCCGTCGTCCAGCTGATCTTCTTGTACCATCTGCTGCTGGCCCGTCGCAGTCAAGGTCGCGACCTCGAGGTGGCGCCGTAGAGCGTTGCGCCGGGAGGTCGTTTCGCGCGACGATCACGCGATGACGACCGACCAGTTGCACGCCACGGCCGCGGCCATGGTTGCCCCCGGCAAGGGCATCCTCGCTGCCGACGAGAGTTCAGGCACCATTTCCAAGCGCTTCGCGGCCTTGGGGATTCCCTCGACCGTCGAGTTGCGGCGGCAGTACCGCGAGGCTCTGCTCACCGCTCCGGGCATCGAGTCCCACATCAGCGGGGTCATCCTGTACGACGAGACGCTGCGCCAGGCCACGGCGGACGGAACCCCGTTCCCCGAGGTCCTCGCCAGCCGGGGCATCCTGCCCGGCATCAAGGTCGACACCGGCGCCAAGCCGCTGGCCGGCGCCCCGGGCGAGACCACGACCGAGGGCCTCGACGGCCTGCGCGAGCGCATCGCCGAGTACTACGAACTGGGTGCCCGCTTCGCCAAGTGGCGCGCCGTCATCAACATCGGCGACGCCCTTCCGACCCGCAACGCGACCCATGCCAACGCCCACGGCCTGGCCCGCTACGCCGCCTTGTGCCAGGAGGGTGGGCTGGTACCCATCGTGGAGCCCGAGGTCTTGATGGAGGGCAGCCACGACCTGGCCCGGTCGAGCGAAGTCACCCACGACACGCTGCGTGAGGTGTTCTCGCAGCTGGCGCTGGCGGGCATGGACCTCCAGGGCATTGTCCTCAAGCCGTCCATGGTGATCTCCGGTTCCAAGGGCCCGGGGTCGTCGGTGCAGGAAGTGGCGGAGGCGACGGTTCGTTGCCTGCTGGACTGCGTTCCCGCAAGCGTCCCGGGCATCGCGTTCCTCTCCGGTGGCCAGGCATCGCAGGTCGCGACCGAGCACCTGGACGCCATGAACCGGTTGGGCCCCCTCCCGTGGACCCTCACCTTCTCCTATGGGCGGGCCCTCCAGGATGACGCGCTGCGCACGTGGGGGGGCGACGCCAACAACCGCAAGGCGGCGCAGGACGTCTTGGCGCTGCGCACCAAGTGCAACTCCGAGGCCGCCCTGGGCAAGTACGACCGGGCCCTCGAGACGGTCTAGCCCGCGGCTGGCTTGGCCGGCGACGGCCGGCCCGCCCCGTAGGATCCCTACCCGTGACCACTTCTGCGGGCGCGACGGCGAGCGCGACCGGTGGCGCCGCGGCCGGCGCCCCGGCGGGCACGACGGCGGGCGCCCCGGCGAGCGCGACCGGCGGGGGAGCCGTGCGCCTGCGCATCCGGGTCCGGGGCGTCGTCCAAGGCGTCGGCTACCGGCCGTTCGTGCACCGGCTGGCCCGCGAGTGTGCCCTTGCCGGTCACGTCGGCAACGACACCGACGGCGTCTTCGTCGAAGTCGAAGGTCCCTCCGCCGCGGTCGGCGCCTTCGAAGCCCGGCTCCGGGATGAGGCGCCGCCGCTGGCCCGGGTCGATTCGATCGATTCCTCGGACACCGACCCCCTTGGCGAAGCGGGGTTCCGGATCGTCGAGAGCCGGGCCGACTCCGCGGTGCGCACGTTCGTCGCGCCCGATGCGGCCTTGTGCGACGACTGCCTCCGGGAGTTGTTCGACCCCGCCGACCGGCGGTATCGCTACCCCTTCATCACCTGTACCAACTGCGGCCCCCGCTTCACCATCACCAAACGGTTGCCGTACGACCGGCCCAACACCACCATGGCCGGGTTTCCCCTCTGCGACCTCTGCGCCGCCCAGTACCACGACCCAGGTGACCGGCGTTTCCACGCCCAGCCGTTGGCGTGCGCGGCGTGCGGCCCGAGGCTGTGGCTCGAGTCGCCCGAGGGGCGGATCGACGGAACCGACGCCGCCATTGTTGCCGCCCAGCGGGCACTCGGAGCGGGCCAGGTCGTGGCGGTCAAAGGCCTCGGTGGCTACCACATCGCCTGCGACGCGGGCGAAGACGCGGCCGTTGCCCTGCTGCGGAGTCGCAAGGGGCGCGCCGACAAGCCCTTTGCCGTCATGGCCCGCAACCTCGACGTGGCCCGGCAGCTGGCCGACATCGACGACGACGAGGCCCGGCTGCTGCGCTCCCCTCAGCAGCCGATCGTGCTCCTGCCGGTACGGGCGGCCGGATCACGCCTGTCACCGTTGGTGGCCCCGGACAACCCGATGATCGGGATCATGTTGCCCTACACGCCGCTGCACCATCTGCTGTTCAACCCGGTACCGGGGACCGGTAACCCGAAGGCCCCCGAGGTGCTGGTCATGACCAGCGGCAACATCACCGACGAGCCCATCTGCTACGAAGACGCCGACGCCCGCCGGCGGCTGGGCCGCCTGGCCGACCACTGGCTCGTCCACGACCGGCCGATCCACGTTCCCTGCGACGATTCGGTCGTCCGGATGGTCGACGGCGAGGAACTCCCGGTCCGGCGCTCCCGGGGCTACGCCCCCCTGCCGCTGCGCCTGCCCATCTCGGTCACATCCACCCTGGCCGTCGGCGGCGAGCTCAAGAACACCTTCTGCCTGGCCTCGGGCGCCGACGCCTGGATGAGCCAGCACATCGGTGACATGGGCAGTCCCGAGACCCTGGCGGCGTTCGAGCGCAGCGTCGGCCAGTTCCGGGAGATCTACCAAGTCGTGCCCGTGCGGCTGGCCGCCGACATGCACCCCGGCTATCACACCCGCAACTGGGCCGAGGACCACGCCGATGCCGCCCGCCTCCCGCTGTCGCTGGTCCAGCACCACCACGCCCACGTGGCCGCAGTCATGGCCGAGCACGGCGTGGCCGCGACCGACCAGGTGCTGGGGTTCGCATTTGACGGCACCGGTTACGGCCCCGACGGGGCCATCTGGGGCGGCGAGGTGCTCCTGGCCGGTTATGACCGCTTCACCCGGGTGGCGCACCTCGGCTACGTGCCGCTGCCGGGCGGCGACGCCACCATCAAGCGCCCCTACCGGGCGGCGCTGGCCCACCTCTGGGCGGCAGGCATCGACTGGGACGAAGACCTGGCGCCGGTGCAGGCCACCGACGAGGCCGAGCGAACGGCGCTGCGGCGCCAGTTGGAACGAGACGTGATGTGCGTGCCCACGTCGAGCATGGGCCGGCTCTTCGACGCGGTCAGCTCCCTGCTCGACGTCCGCCACCGCGTGTCGTACGAAGCCCAGGCGGCCATCGAGCTCGAGACCCAGGCCGAAGCGCACCTGGAATCGGCCCGGACCTACCACTTCAGCGTCGTAGGCGACGTCATCGATCCCGCCCCGGTCCTGCGCCAGATCGTCGAGGACCTCCGGGCCGGGGCGCCGCGGGGCGCGGTTGCCGCCGGTTTCCACCTGGCGGTGGCGCACCTGGTGGGTGACCTGGCAACCCAGATCGCGGGACCGGCTGGTTTGTCGCGTGCGGCCCTCTCGGGCGGCGTGTTCCAGAACGTGCTGCTCCTGCGCCTGGTGCGAGCGGAGCTGCAACGGCGGGGCTTCGAGGTGCTGACGCACCGAATTGTCCCGCCGAACGACGGGGGGCTGGCGCTCGGCCAAGTGGTGATTGCGGCCGCCACGGAAGTGTCGATTCCTTAGTCCGGACGTAGAGTGGATGGCGACGGCTCGAACACGCGTGCTCGTTCTCGCGGTCGGACCGTCCCGAAAGGATTCATGGTGCCCAACCCACTCCTGTCCGACGAGCGAGAGCTGGCGATCGACTTCGCGGCGCTCGAATCGGTCTCGGACAACTTGGCCGCCGCCGCCCTCTCCCTTGCCCGCCGCTTCGCCGCCGGAGCGACCATGTGGTGCGTCGCCCCCAGCTGGCCGGCCCACGGCCGCCACGTGGCGGTCGAGTTCGTCCACCCCGTGATCATGGGCAAACGAGCCCTGCCCGCCATCTACGTGAACGACGATGACCTGCTCGGGGCGCTGCGGGTCCTGGTTCGCCCGGGCGATCTTCTCGTCGTCCTGGGCACGGCGGAGGATGGGAAATTGACCTCGCTGCTCCGCCGGGCCGAGGCCTGGGGGCTCACGACGTTGTGGATTGGGGCCGGCCCCCGTCCGCCGGCCAGTGCCGCAGACCACGTCCTCTGGGTCGACGGCGTAGACCCCGAAATCGCGGGCAGCGCCGGAGGCTACGTCCTGCTGTACCACTTGCTGTGGGAGCTGGTACACGTGGTCTTCGAACATCCCGGCCTCCTCGTCGAGCCTCCGGCGTGCACCGACGAGGTGTGCATCACGTGCTCCGACGAGGGGCGCCTGGTCGAGGTCATCGAGACTCGCGACGACGACACCGCCCTGGTGCTGGCTCAAGGCCACCGCGAGCGGGTGGACATCACACTCGTCGGACCTCGGCAACCCGGTGACCTGTTGCTCGTGCATGCCGGTACCGCCATCACGGCGCTCGAGGAGCGTGAGCTGTGACCGCCGAGCCGACCAACTTCCTCTACCCGTTCATCGACTCCGAGGAGCGGGACTCGAGCGCCTTGTTGGTCGACCTGGCGGCGTCGGCCCGGGGCAAGATGGCCCAGAGCCGGGAGCTGCAACTGGCGACGCTCGCCCAGTGGGCCGCGGTGGTCGAGACCGTGGGCGCCGAGATGGCAGCGCGCTTCAACCGCGGCGGGCGGCTGTACACCTTCGGCAACGGCGGCAGTGCCACCGATGCCGAGATGACCGCGGAGATGTTCCGCCATCCGATCAAGGGCCGGCCCCTGCCGGCGTGGCCCCTGGTGGACGACCGGGCGGTCCTCACCGCCCTGGCCAACGACGTGGGCTTCGAGCTCGTGTTCTCCCGCCAGCTGATCGCCCACGCCCGCGCTGACGACATCGCCCTCGGGCTGTCGACGAGTGGCAACTCCAACAACGTCATGCATGCCTTCGCCGAAGCCAAACACCGGGGCCTCATGACCATCGGTCTGGCCGGCTACAACGGCGGTGCCATGGCCGGGAACGATAAGGTCGACCATTGCCTGGTGGTGCGCTCTGACAGCGTCCACCGCATCCAAGAGGCGCAGGACGCGCTGGTGTTCGAACTGTGGTCGGTCGTGCAGCGCCATCTGGCGGACCAGCCCACGCTGGAAGGGAGCTCGAAATGACCGACGTCACCGACGAGATTGCCGAGGCAGCCGATGGCTCCGACGGCTCCGAAGGCCAGGAACGGGAGCGGGAGGAGGCGGTGTTCGAGCGGATCGAAGCGTTCCGCCGCCGCAAGCCGCGCCTGCTCGACGAGGTCGTCACCTCGGCCCACGGTGCAGGCGGCAAGGCGTCGGCGGCGCTGCTCGACCAGGTGTTCCTGCCTGCGTTCACCCACGACCGCAAGGCGTTGCAGACCGATGCCGCGGTGATCACCCTCCCGAGTGGCGAGCGGCTGGCCTTCTCGACCGACTCGTTCGTGGTGAAGCCGTGGCGTTTTCCCGGGGGATCCATCGGCGACCTGGCCGTCAACGGGACCGTCAACGACCTCGCCATGATGGGCGCCCGACCGATTGCGCTCTCCGCCGGGTTCGTCATCGAGGAGGGCTTCGCCATCGAGTCGCTGCGCGAGATCGCAGCCGACATGGCGACCGCGGCCCTGAAGGCCGGGGTGTCGATCGTCACCGGTGACACGAAAGTGGTCAACCGGGGCGCGGCCGATGGCGTTTACATCAACACCGCCGGCATCGGGATCATCCCCGAGGGTCGTGACCTGACCGCCGCCCGGGTCATCGCGGGCGACGCCGTCATCGTGTCGGGAACGATCGGCGATCACGGCACCGCGGTCATGCTCGCCCGGGGTGACATGGCCATCGACGCCCAAGTGGACAGCGACACCGCCGCCCTCAACGAGCTGGTCGAGATCCTGCTGGCCGCGGCGCCCGGGACCCGGTGGCTGCGCGACGCCACCCGGGGCGGCCTGGGCACCGTGTGCAACG
Source organism: Acidimicrobiaceae bacterium (assembly GCA_030838025.1). Lineage (GTDB taxonomy): Bacteria > Actinomycetota > Acidimicrobiia > Acidimicrobiales > Palsa-688 > JALYXV01. Next base: position 5,083 of record JAUTXM010000200.1, on the reverse strand, counting down.
AACTGGCCCGTGACTGCAATCTCACCGTCCGCCTGGAAGAGGCGCTGATGCCCATACGGCCCGTCGTCGGGGGTGCCTGCGACATGCTGGGCATCGACCCGGTGTACGTGGCCAACGAGGGCAAGTTCGTGGCGGTCGTCCCGGCCGACGAGGCCGACGCCGCCGTGGCCGCGCTGCGCCAGCACCCCTTCGGCACCGACGCCGCCCGGGTGGGCGAGATGTGGGCCGATCCGCCGGGACTGGTCGTGTTGGTGACCCCGTTCGGCGGCACCCGGATCGTCGACATGTTGGTCGGCGACCCCCTCCCGCGCATCTGCTGAGCGCCCCGCATTGACTAGTCATTAGTAACTAGTCATACCCCGCGGGCTCCACCGTTTGGGGGAGGCCGGACCAGCGCAAACGTCTTACGGTCGGCCGTGCGTCGACCTCCGGCGCGCGTTTTGCCCAAGGCCGGTCATACTTGCCCCAATTGCCGCTTTTGGAATACAGTGCCCCGGCGCACCAAACCGGGCTCTCTCGATCCACGCGGCACGTCGGTCGAAGAGGCTGGAGCGAGGTACCAAGAAGTACAGGCTGCAATACGGGGGTGGACCCAGCGTCCTACTCCCCGGAAACTTCCCATCTGTCGAAAGGGGGCTTGGTGGCCAGAGGCCGCAAGCGTGACGAGACTGGTCAGTCGACGAGCAGTGCATTGTTGCTGATCGTCGTACTGGTAGTCGTAGTGATCGCGGTGGTGCTGCTCCAAAGGACGGCATCAACCGCAGAAGCCATCAACAAGAAGGCGGCGACGATCTCCAAGACCGGTCGCGGGATCAACGACAACACGGACTCGATCCTCCAGCTGACGAAGACCAATCAGCTCGGGTCGTCGATCCTCAACTCGGCGAAGCCGCTCCAGGGCCAACTGGCTCAGGTAGTGGACTTGGCCAACTCGATCAACGGCTTGGCGACGTCGATCAACGGCTCGGCCGGAACGATCGACAACACCGCCAAGGCGATCAACGGTTCGGCGGGTGCCATCAACAGCACCGCCAACGGGATCAACTCGACGGCTTCGTCGATCCTCTCGGTGGCCAACTCGATCAAGAGTGGCGTCGCCCAGATCAACCAGAACCTGGACACGACAATCGGCGTTGCCCAGCAGATCAAGGGCGACACGGGCGTCATCAACGGCGGCCTCACCGGGGCGCTCAAGCACGCCGGCTGTATCAACTTTGACCTCGGCGGCAACTCCGCCGGCAGCGGCTGCTAAGGGAGGCGACGATATGACTGCTGCTCTTTCAACATCTCGGCTCCGTAGCGTCGACTTGGACCAGGCTCGATTCCTGAGCCGTTGGCTCAAGGTCTGGATCGCCTTGTTGGCCGTCGTCGTACTGGTGGTGGTGTTCTACCTGATCTTCATCACCCAGTCGCTGGCGCACATCAATGGCAACCTGGCGACCGCCAGCAACGCGGTCAGCGGGGCCGGGGGACACGTCAAGACCCTCCCGGGCCAGATTCAGAACGTCAATGCCAGCCTGACGAGCATCGATACCGCCCTCAAGCCCATCACCGGGCAGGCCGGCGACATCGTGAATGCCCTGACGTCGGTCAACACCAGCCTCCAGGCGGTGGACGGTTCGCTCAAGGACACCTCGGGCTCTCTGTCCAACACCTCGTCGTCGCTGGTGAACACCTCGTCGGTGCTGACCTCGGTGCTCTCCACGGCCGGCAGCATCAACAGCACCCTGAACGCCGCCAACCTGCCGGCCGGTAACTGCGCCAGCTCGTGTGCGGCCAACCAGGTCGGTGCCCAGAACATCTGGCAGCGAGTCGGCATCGCCAACGGCGTGCTCTCGGCTGCGAGAGGCGACACAGGCAACGTCGGAGGCTCCTTGGTACCGGGGATCGACAGCCAGCTGCGAGGTATTTGCAACGGCCCCGTCGTGAGTAGCCCCCTCATCCCGGCTCTGGCTAACGGCCACGCACACAAGGGCTGCTGATGGGCTCGCCCAAGCACGACGAACGAGGCATCGTGGGGGTGATCCTGACGATCGTGATCGTCTTCGCCCTCGTGGCTGTCGTGGAACTGACCCGGACGTTGGAGGCTGCTCAGCAGATCAACACCCGGGTCCAGGACATCACGGGGTCGGTCAAGGGCGCCAATTCCCACCTGAATACGGGTTGCGACACGACGAAGGCGGGTGCATGCCCCACCGATGCCCTGCCGGTGCTGAGCCAGACTGAGACGATTGCCGCACAGATCAACGACGCGGCCAAGCCGCTGAGCGCGCAAGCGGGTCAGATCCTGACCAGTGTCAACAGCATCAACGCCACGGCATCGCAGATCCTTGCGACCGCATCGTCGATCAACCAGACCGTGCACTCGATTGGTAGTGCTGCCGGGTCGATCAACTCATCGGTCAACTCGATCGGCGCCAGCCTCAACGGCGTCAACGCTGATGTCACCAATATTCAGCAGGGCGTCGTCGCCATCAACAACCGTGCCGACGTCATCATTGGCCTTGTCAACGGGATCAAGGGTGACACCGGCTCGATCAACGGCCTTGCCGGCGGGATCCTGACTCAGGCGACCGGGATCTGTAAGGACAGGCTTGCCGTCCTCGGGATCCCACTGCCTGGTTTGGGACTCCTACCCTTGGGACCGATATGTTAGGAACGATGAAGTAGGAGGACGGGGAGGGCACGGTGGTACTAAGTACCGCCGTGCCCTTTCCATCTTGATTCAGGTCTATATACTGCTTGGTGCCGGTGCGGAGCCGGCCCTGAAGGGGGTGTCCCAGAGTGGCGTTGTGGTGGATCGGAAACGCAGTTCTGTTGGTTGTAACGCTTGTGTTGGTCGTACTGTTGCAACGGGTTATGAAACCCATCAAGGAGATCCAGAAGCACGCAGGTGACATCCTCGAACATGGTGCCGGCCTGAGCCGAAACCTCGAGGCAGTTCCGAAGCTTCTGCAAACCCAACGACTGGCAGGCGTGGCCCGCCAAGGCGTTGGCGCTTACGGCGCAGCGATCACGAAGCTGCTGTGAGTCGGGACATGCGGAATCATCGAGGTATTCAAGGAGGAGTGGAGTAATGGCACCTGCCGCAGTGGGAACGTTGGTGGTCACCGCCGTGCTGGTCGCGGGCCTGGCCATCTATCTGATCATGATCGCGACCAACCTCCAGAAGATCAGTGCTGCGCTGGATGTCGTGCTCGGCGCGGTAACCGGGATTGCCGGCCAGGTGAAGCCGGCTCCAGGCGTGGTCGGGAGCATCGCTCGCGACGTGGGCGCCATCCAGGGCGCGCTTCACGGGCTCATTGCCCTGGCAACCGGTGGTGCCGCTCCGGCGCCGGCCGCTCCGGCGGCCCCCAGCCGGTCGTCCGCCCGGGCTGCCGCGGCGCCGGCACCGTCGGGCCGCAGCCGCCCGAACCTGCCGCCGCCGGTGCACCGTCGCCACTGAGAACATCGGTATCCAGGCTCTGTCTGAAGAGCCCGATCGACAAGGGCCCGCTGCCGAGAACCTCGGCAGCGGGCCCCTTTTTTGGTTGGTCTCTGCGGCGGGGGGGGCGGCTATGGGCCGCCGCCGGGCCACTGCTACTGGCTATGGCACCGGTGGCTATGGCACCGGGATGGCTTGCACGCTCGAAACGACCTGGTCGAACGCCGCTGCGAACTGTTGGAAGTCGCTGTCCACGGTCTGGAAGGTCAGCGACACCATTTCATGGGGCGGGAAGACGAAGAAGTGTGAGTGGACGAGGGTGACGCCCGAAGCATCCTTCGGCAGGGTGTAGAAGTAGTAGTAGCCCGGCAGGTTGTGGACGGTGACGGCCTGCGATTTCAAGACGGTGACACCAGTACCGCTGATGACCGCATCGGTGAAGGCCTTGATATCGGTGGCGCTGGCCGTGTTGACCTGCGCCGCCTCGATCGGCACGACCCGGATGAGCAAGGTGTCGAAGCCGCCGGCGCCAAAGTTCAGCAGCAGCGGCACGTTCGGGTCGTTGGGCATACCCGTCGTCCAGGTGGACGGATAGCTCAACTGGAAGCCGGCCTTCTTGTCCTGGAACGCAGTGAAGGTGGGCCGGGGGGGCGTCGTTGGCGTCGTGGTCTTTGACTTGGAAGAGCCCGACGTGACCACGACGGCGATCACCGCCACGGCGACGATCGCAGTGGCACCAATCAAGATGATCGGAAGACGTCGACCAGCCGCCTTTGTACGTGAAATGGGGGCACGAGCGGGCCCCCGTTCGGCTTCGTCTAAGTCGCCTTTGGCCGAAACTTCCTCATCATCGACACCTTCCTCGCTCACTGAGCCATTAACCGCCATGGACACCGCTCCAATACTTTTGACTTAGGGCCAACCTCACGTTGACCGGCGGGTGTTGTTCGCCTATTGTGACAGACACTCGCAGGAGGGGGTCATCAATGACAGTAGGTGTGGCACTGACCGGATGGTACCTAGGATTCGCCATCGCGGCCGTGGTCATAGCAATCGTCGTGGCGCTGGTTGCCACGATCTTGCGTTTGGCTCGCCGTATTGCGATCCAGGCGCTCGCAGTAGATGAGCAGCTGGAGTTGGCTAGGGCCGCCACCATGTGCATTGGCGACGTGCCCAAGGTCAACGCCGGGCTGAAGGACATAGCGGAATGCTGCATCGCCGCTCGGGGCGTACTGGAGGCGAAATTCGGATGAACATGCTCGCGCTGGCCCATGAGCACATCACCATGTGGTGGGTGTCGATCGGTATCGGCTTTGTCGTCGTGCTGGTCGTGATCGTGCTGCTGTCGCTGTTGCTGGCCTTCGTCAACGACATCGATCGGGACGTCAAGAGCATTCTCAACACCGCCGGCGGGATCGCTGGCAACACCGGCAAGATCCCGGCGCTGGGCCAGACGGCCGAGCTGGCGGGTGTCCTTCGCGACGAGCTCGGGCGTCACGCCTCGACGCTCGGATCTCTTAGGGGGATGTAGATGCATCTTCGAGTCGCTTTGACGTGCGCCGACATCGTGTTGTTGGCGCTCGTGCTGGCGTTCTTCTTGATGAAGGTGACGGCGGGGCTCCAGAGCATCGCCGACACGCTGGACCAGGTGGCGGGCGG
>JAUTXM010000182.1 GCA_030838025.1 Acidimicrobiaceae bacterium | reverse complement strand
GGAGAACTGCCAGCCGAACGCTCTCCTGGCGAACCCCCGATGGAAGCCGCCGACGCAACGGCGCCGGGCCGCCCTTCGGACGGTGTTCGGCGCAACGACGCTGGCAGTCGTATTGCTAGGCGTGCTCAGCCCCCCCGCTGAGGCGTCAGGCGGGGTCGGGCCCGGGCAGGCCTTCACCGGCCGAGTCAACGGGGCCTTTAGTGATGCCGTGGTGACGGTGATCTGCCCCGGGCCCGGTGGCCCCCTGTTGAGCGGTCACCCTGCGGCCGGGCAGGAACTCGAAGTCCTCTCGCCGCCGCCTCCCGTTGCCTACGGCGTCAAGGTCTCTGTGGGGCTGACGGGAACCCGGGGCCGGGCCATCGTCGCCCGCTTCACCGACGACTCCTCGGTGACGACGACGTTCGACCGGTACTTCACGATCGAGCCCATTCCGACCAGCCTGTTGCTTCCCTGCAGCGGAAAGGGCAAGGTGGTCTTCCGCCCGACTCCGGGCAGCCCCGACGCTCGCAAGAGCGTGGTCTCGGTCAGCTACATGAATCCTGCGGTTGGCCCGACGAGCCGTTCGCGTTTTGGGTGATCGAGAAGACCTTGGTGAGGCCGGTCAGTTCGAGGACCTTGAATGTCTGGGGCGACGGGGACTTCAGTTTTAGGTCGCCGTCGAGTTGCCGGAGCCGCTTGAGGCCGCCGACCAGTACACCGAGTGCCGTCGAGTCGACGAAGTTCACGGCCTCGAGGTCCACCGTGACGTCACGGGATCCCTGAATCGTCAGCCCGACCAACTCTTCCCGAAGCCGGGGCGCGGTGTACATATCGAGTTCGCCGCTTACGACGACACTTGCCGTACCGTCCACTTGGCTTACCACCATCCCGAAATTGGTCACGGCCGCCCCACTCGATTTGCCCGGTCGGGATGGCGACGCGGACCAGATGCGGCTGCTGCTCAACCACTGGTCGGATTCCTAGCACGACCGGCAGCTCTCGGCAACGATAGGCTCGACACGGGTCCCTCGTGGTGTGTAGCCGTAGGCCTCGTTGCTACGAGGCGCCCGCACGGTTGCTGATCCGCTGGCGCTGGGGCTCGACGGTGTACTTCGGATCAGCCGCCGATTGCTTCCCGGCCTCGAAGATCCCGAAGCGGGTAAAGGCCGAACCTGCGGCCAGCGCCGTGCCCGCGACCATGCGGGCGGCTCGACTTCGCTTCCCCGCCAACGCCACGATCAGCCCGGTGGCGGTAAGCGCTCGACCTGCCTTCAGGTAACGGCCTGCCAAGCCTTGCCGGTAGGGCTCGCCCACCACGCCGAGGCGCTGCTCCATGCGTTGGGCGGCCACTGTTTCGAGAACCGCACCCACCACGGCGAGACGTCGGGCCGGGCCCGACTGCTCGAAGGGTGCGGTGATCAGACCGACGCCGCCCGCGGCCGCGGCACTGGAGCCCGCGAACAGAAACGGCATCTCTCGATATCCCTCGTGCCACGCCGGGACCGCGGTATCGCACAGCAACGCGGCGGTATAGGTCGCCACGGCCGGTCCCAGCACCGCCGCCGCGGCGGTGGCACCAACGCCAACGCGGCGGAAGCGGCCCAGCACGGCGGTGGTGCCCGCGACGCCGGCGGCGGGGCCGTAGGCGGCCAGGAGCCATGAGCCGACGCTCATGGGGGACGACGGTTTCAGCACCCGCAGCATGTTGTAAAAGCGCGACGGGCGGCCGAGGTCGTGCACCAACGCAGCCGCGCTCAACGTGATCGCACCCGCGGCGACCGCCTTGCTGCGCACCGCCAGGTCACGACGGCCCGTGAACTGTGCTCCGGCGGCCAGCACTGACGATGCGCCCGCGAGGCCCCCGAGAAACAGGTAGCCGGGGATGTCGGGGCTGTGCCACACCGGGGCGTTCACGATGGGCAACCCATAGTACGAGGTGAACTCGGCGTTGGGGACCATTGACTGTTCACCGCGTCCCGCTCGCCCGCGGCGGTTGCCCCCGCCCGCGCCGTTGGTCGAGGCACCGGTCATGGCCTCTCGACCCGGACGGGCGCCCTCGACCCCTTGCCCCGTGACGTCGGACATCAGCGAGGGGCCCGCACGAAGGACGCGATACCGGCCGCCGCGACCGTGAGTGCCGCTAACCCCACCTTTTTCCAGATTGCCGTTAGATCCCTCGTTGTCACGACGGGATCGGGAGGCAGTCCGTAGACCTCGGGTTCGTCCAGGAGGAGGAAGAAGGCGCCGTCGCCACCGACGCCGTCGGCCGGGTCGTGGCCGTAGAGGCGGGCATCGGTGACACCGGCGTCGTGCATGGCTTCGACGCGCCGCTGCGCCCGGGCCCGGAGCTCGTCGAGCGGCCCGAACTGGATGGATTCCGTCGGGCACGCTTGCGCACACGCGGGCGCCGTGCCCACCGAGATCCGGTCGTAGCACAAGGTGCACTTCCACGCCCGGCCGTCACCCTTGCGCTGGTCGATGACGCCGTAGGGGCAGGCGGGGATGCAGTAGCCACAGCCGTTGCAGATGTCCTCCTGGACGACGACCGTACCGAACTCGGTCCGGAACAGTGACCCTGTCGGACACACATCCAGGCACGCGGCGTGAGTGCAGTGCTTGCACACGTCGCTGGCCATTAGCCACCGCACGTCACCGGCGTGTGCCGGGTCCGGCTCGGCGCGCGGTTGGCGTTGCTCGATGAAGGCCACATGGCGCCAGGTATCAGCACTCAGCCGGATGGAGTTGTCGTAGGACATTCCGGTGAGGGACAGGCCATCTTCGGGGATGTGGTTCCACTCCTTGCACGCCACCTCGCATGCCTTGCATCCGATGCACACGCTGGTGTCGGTGAAGAAGCCCATGCGGGGCGGGTGGTCGGGGTAGCCACTGGCGGTCGCCGGGTCCACGCTCGCACCGCTCACACCGCTCACACCGCTCACAGCGCTCGCGCCGCTCACTGCGCTCTCCCGGTCTCGTCGGTGATTCCGGCGCGCTCGCGGTACTGCCGGACCAGTTGCAAGCGGGCCGGACCGCGGGGGCGACGGCCGGGACGAATGTCGCACGTCAAGGCCTTCACTTCCTGGATGTGGACGTTGGGGTCGAGCGAGAGATGGGCCAGTTCGTTGGCCCCGTCGCCGGTGGAGTACCCGTTGGGTCCCCAGTGGTAGGGGAGGCCGACCTGATACAGCGGCCGGCCCCCCACGGTGAGCGTCGGGATCCGGTCGGTGACCAGCACCCGGGCCTCGATGGCTGCCCGAGCCGTGACGATGGTCGCCCACCCCAGGTGCTCCAGGGCGCGCTGGGCGGCCAGCTCCGGTGAGACCTCGCAGAACATCTCGGGCTGCAGCTCCGAGAGGTATGGCAGCCAGCGCGACATGCCGCCCGCGGTGTGGTGTTCGGTCAGGCGGTAGGTCGTGGCCACGTACGGGAAGACCTCGCTCAACGGCTCGCCGGCGCTCGGGTGGAACAGGTTGTTGCCGTCCGCGGGTGCAATCAGCTCTCGGGCCGGGTTGCGCTGCTGGCGGTGCAGGAGGTTGCCGACCGGTGATTCCTGGGGCTCGTAGTGCGTGGGCAACGGCCCGTCCGCCAGACCAGCGGGTGCGAACAGCCACGCCTTCCCGTCGGCTTGCATGATGAACGGGTCGTCGCCGCCCAGCGCCTCGGCTCCGCGGGCTCCTTCGGGTGGCCGGTAGTCGGGGGCCTTGTCGGCGACGAAATCGGCCACGTCGTGCCCGGCCCATTTCCCCGAGTCGGCATCCCACCACAGATAGGCCTTGCGCTCGCTCCACGGCTTTCCGTCGGGATCGGCGGAGGCCCGGTTGTAGAGCATGCGGCGGTTGGCGGGCCACGCCCAGCCCCACTCGGCGGCCACCCAGTCCTGCTCGGAGCCGGGCTTGCGCCGGTCGGGTTGGTTGACGCCGTCGGCGTAGCAACCGCAGTAGATCCAGCAGCCGCAGGTGGTCGACCCGTCCCCCTTCAGCTCGGTGGACGCCGACAGCGGGTGCCCCTCGGAGTCCCATCCGTTGATCTCGCGCAGCACGGCCTCGGCATCGGGCTCGTCGATGGCGCCGGTGGTGGTGTAGTCCCACGTCAGGTCGAGCACGGGCCGGTCCATGGGGTCGACGGAGCCGGCGAGCTTCGCGCGGATGCGCCTGCCCAGGTGGTACATGAACCAGAGATCACTGCGGGCGTCGCCTGCGGGCTCGACCGCTTTGCGGTGCCACTGGAGCAACCGCTGGGTGTTGGTGAAGCTGCCCTCCTTCTCGGTGTGGGCCGCCGCGGGCAGGAAGAACACCTCGGTGGCGATGTCGCCGGTGCGCAGCTCGCCGGTTTCGATCTCGGGGCCGTCCTTCCACCACGTCGCGCTCTCGATCAAGGAGAAGTCCCGCACGACGAGCCAGTCGAGGTTGGCCATGCCGAGGCGTTGCAAGCGGGCGTTGGCCGAGCCGACGGCCGGATTTTCGCCCATCAGGAAGTAGCCCTTGCAGGTTCCCGCCATCTGGGCCAGCACCGTCTCGTAGGTGCTGTGGCTGGCGGTCAAGCGAGGCAGGTAGTCGAAGCAGAAGTCGTTGGCCGCGGTCGCGGCGTCGCCGTAGTACGCCTTCAGCAGGCTCACGAAGTAGGCCTTCATGTTGGCCCAGTACCCCTTCTGTGCCGACTCCTTCTCGACGAACGAGGCCAGGTCGGTGTGCTGGTTGGCGTGCGGCATGGGGATGTACCCGGGTAGGAGGTTGAACAGGGTCGGTATGTCTGTCGACCCCTGGATGGAGGCGTGACCGCGCAGCGCCAGGATCCCGCCGCCGGGGCGGCCCATGTTGCCGAGCAGGGTTTGCAGGATCGCCGCCGTGCGGATGTATTGCGCACCGACGGTGTGCTGGGTCCAGCCGACCGAGTACACGAACGACGTGGTGCGGTCCGGCCCCGAGTTGGCAGTGATCAGTTCGCAGACTCTTCGGAACGGTTCCTGGGGGATGCCGCAGATCTGCTCGACCATCTCGGGCGTGTAGCGGGCGTAATGACGCTTCAGTACCTGGAGCACGCAGCGCGGGTGTTGCATGGTCTTGTCGAGCGTCGCCTCGCCGGCGCCGAGGGCGGGGCCGCCCGAGCCGTAGGAGTGGCCCTTGGCCGCATCGCCCTCGGACTCAGCGTCGGTCTTTCCCGCGGTCTTGTCTGCCGTCTTGTCCGCGGCCTCCTCGCCTCGCTGCCCTGGGGAGGACTGGACCTCCACCCCCTCGTACTGCCAGGTGGAGGTGTCGTAGGTCCGGGTGTCTGGGTCGAACCCGGAGAACACGCCGTCCAGGTCCTCGGTGTCGCGGTAGTCATCACGCAGGATCACCGGGCCGTTGCTGTACGCGGCGACGTAGTCGCGGAAGAATGAGTCGGTTTGCAGGACGTAGTTGACCAGGCCGCCCAGGAACGCGATGTCGCTGCCCGCCCGAATCGGCACATGGACGTCCGCAACCGCGCTCGTGCGGGTGAACCGGGGGTCGACGTGGATGACGACCGCGCCCCGCGCCTTGGCCTCCATCACCCACTGGAACCCCACCGGGTGGCACTCGGCCATGTTGGAGCCCTCGATGACGATGCAATCGGAGTTCTGCAAGTCCTGCTGGAAGGTGGTGGCGCCGCCCCGACCGAACGATGTCCCCAGACCGGGGACGGTGGCGCTGTGTCAGATCCGGGCTTGGTTCTCGATCTGGATGGCGCCGAGGGCGGTGAACAACTTCTTGATGAGGTAGTTCTCCTCGTTGTCGAGCGTGGCCCCGCCGAGGTGGGCGAAGCCGAGGGTGCGCCGGACCCGGTGGCCTTCGGCCTCCCACTGCCAGCCCTCGCGCCGGC
>JAUTXM010000175.1 GCA_030838025.1 Acidimicrobiaceae bacterium | reverse complement strand
AGCCGAAACGCTCCTCGGCCCGAATCCGGCTGTGAAAGCGCACCGCCGCCGGTTGCTCGTACAGATCGCCGTCGAAGTCGAGCAGGTAGGCCTCGAGCAGCGAGGCCTCGGCGTGGTCGTAGAACGTGGGGCGCCGCCCGAGCGACAGTGCCGCGGGGAGAAACCAGCCACTCGGGCCGCGGTACCAGCCGGCGTAGATGCCGTCGGCCGGGAGGCAGACGTCGCCGGGGACGGCGACATTGGCGGTCGGGAATCCCAGCTCCCGGCCCCGGCCATCGCCTCGTTGGACGTGGCCCCGCACCTCGTGATCGCGCCCGAGCAGGGTGGCGGCGGCATCGACGGCGCCGTCGCCGAGCAGTTGGCGGATCCGTGTCGAGGAGACAGGGGCTCCGCCGTCGCCGCCCCCGGCCACCAGGTCCAGCCCATGGACGTCGAAGCCCAGCTCTCGGCCCATTGCCTCGAGCAGGTCGATGTCGCCCCTGCGGCCATGCCCGAAACGGAAGTCACGACCGACCACGACCGCCCGGGCGTGAAGCTGGCCGGCCAGCACGGTCGTGACGAAGTCCTCCGCCGTCTCTTCTGACCGAGCCTGGTCGAAACGGATGACCAAGGTGCAATCGACGCCGGCATCAGCCAGCAGCTCCAGCTTCTGATCCAAGTCGGTCAGCAGCTTGGGGGCCGAATCAGGACGCACGATCGTAGCCGGGTGACGGTCGAAGGTGACGACCGCGGACGCCACGCCCAGGTCAGCGGCGAGCGCTCGAACCTGGCCGATGACGTGTTGGTGGCCGAGGTGGACGCCGTCGTAGGCGCCGATGGTCACCACCGAGCCCCGTGCCGAGGCCGGCTGGTCGCCCTCGAGGACCTCCATCGCGGCCGAGGCTACCGGGGAACCGGGCCGACCCCGTCGGACGCCGCCGCCAGGACGACCGCGGGCTTGACCCGGCCGTCGGGGCATGCCTCGTAGACTGCCAGCAGGCGCCCATCGGTTGCGACGATCGCCCAGGGGCCCGGGCCCTGGATGCCGAGGTCGCCTGGGGGGAGCACCTTCCCATGTCCCACCGCCGCCTCGAGGTCGTCGCCCGCGACCACGGCGGCCATGCCCGGCAGGGCGTCGATCGGCGGGCGCAGCGCGGCCGGCGACACGTCGTCCAGGGCCACGGCGTCGGACAGGGTGTACGGCCCGACGGAAGTGCGCCTGAGATTACGAAGGTGGGCGCCCCCGCCCAGCGCAGTGCCGAGGTCGGCGGCCAGGCTGCGGATGTAGGTCCCCGTCGAGCACTCGACGCTCGCCGCGAATACCGGGCCCGCGGTCTCGAGCGGCCCATCGAGGTCGAATCGACTCACGGTCACCGCCCGCGGTGTTCGCTCCACCTCGATGCCGGCGCGGGCCAGCTCGTGCAGCCGCCGCCCCCCGACGTGCACCGCCGAGACCATCGGCGGGATCTGCGAGATGGTGCCCGTGAAGGAAGCGGCGGCGGCCCGGGCCTGGTCCAGGGTCACCGAGTCCATGTCCCACCGCCCGGTCACCTCGCCGCTGGCGTCCAGGGTGCTGGTCGCCACGCCGAGCACGATCTCCGCCTGGTACGACTTGGGCAGCCCGGCAAGGAACCGCAACAGCCGGGTCACCGGGCCCAGCCCCACGAGTAGCACGCCCGTGGCGTCGGGGTCGAGCGTACCCGCGTGGCCCACCTTGCGCAGGCCGAACACCTTGCGGCAGCGGGCGACCACGTCGTGGCTGGTCCACCCGGCGGGCTTGTCGACTACGAGCAGGCCGCCCGAGCCGGATCCGAGCCGTGCCGGGGGACGGGGAGGATCGCCAGGCGCAGGCGGGTCATCCACCGGTGGCCAGCGCACCTCGGATCTGGGCCAGCACCTCGGCGACGGTCCCGGCGCTGGTGAAGCCGGCCGCGAAACGGTGTCCGCCGCCCCCGAAGCGGGTGGCGATGGCACCCACGTCGGTCTCCTCTACCGCCCGCAGCGATACTCGGATCCCCTCAGGCGACTCCTTCAACACGCACGACACCTCGGCTTCGGCCGCTCGCCGGACCAGGTCGATCAGGCCTTCGGTTTCCTCGATGGAGACATCGAAGCGCTGGAAATCCTCGTCCGTGACCCAGGTCGCCACGAATCGCAGGTCGACGTCGAGCTCGGCGCGTTCGAGGCAGACGGCGACCAGCTTCAGGTAGGCGAAGCGGTGCTCCTCGAACAGTTGGCGGGACATGTCGCAGATGGGCAGGTCGAAGGTGGACAACTCCTCGGCCAGCGCGAATACGGCCGGAGTGGTGTTGTGATACTGGAAGCGCCCCGTGTCGGTCACGAGGCCCGTGTACAGGCACATGGCGGCCTCCCGGTTGAGCGGCCACCCGAGTTCGGTCGCCAGGCGCCGCACGACGACTGCGGTGGCCGCCGCGGCCGGGTCGACGCAGTTGACCGAGCCGTAGCACTCGTTGGACGCATGGTGGTCCAGCACGACCAACCGGCCGACCCACCGGGACCGCTCGGCGATGGGGCCGAGCTCGCCCAGCCGACCGACCGAGCCGCAGTCGAAGGTGACCATCACCTCGGGATCGGGGGGGAAGTCGGCCGGCTTGGTGACCAGGTCAAGGCCGGGAAGGAACTGGTAGTGCGGCGCCACCACGAACGGCTCGGGCCACGACGCCAGCGACGGCTTGCCGTTGGCCAACGCCAGATGGTGCAGCGCCAGCATGCTGCCCAGCGCGTCACCGTCGGGCGACACGTGGCAGGCCAGGGCCAACTTGCCGGCGCCGGTGATCAGCCGAGCGGCTTCGGCGATGGCGCGGCTCATGTCCCCGTCGACGTCGGGGCTCGAAGCTCGGCCGCCCTCGGGCTGGCTATTGCTCATCGTGACTCCCTTGGTCGGCGGGCGGCGGCTCGGTGTCGCGGATGTGGCGCAGAATTTCCTCGACCCGCCACCCCGTTGCTACCGCAGGATCGATGGCGAAGGCCAGTTGCGGGGTTCGCTTCAGCCGCACCTGGCTGGCGATGAGGGCCTGCAATCGGAGCCTGACCTCGGTCAAGGCGCCTTTTGCGTCGTCGCTCAACGAGGCGAACAAGACGGTGGCATGGCGGAGATCGGGGTCGGAGGTCACCCCGGTCACGGTCAGCAAGAGGAGCCGGTCATCGGTGTCCGACATCCGTTCGATGGCCTCGGCGAGCACCTCCCGCAGCACCTCGTTGACCCGGGCGGCCCGGGGATATTGCCGCCCGGTGCCACTGGGCAGTCGCCGCCCGACCTGAGATCGTCGTCCCCCACCGGTCCGTGCCATCACTGCTCCTCCAACCAGCGGCGCTCGGCGCCGATGACCTCGACCTCGGGGAACGACCACACGAAGCGCTCGACTTGGTCCAGCACCTCGGTCACGTGGCCGGCGGTGGCGGAGACGGCGCTCACGCCGAGCCCCGCTCGTTGCCACGCGTCTTGGTGATCGACCTCGGCGGCCGCGACTTGATAGCGGCGCCGGCATCCTTCGAGGATCGGGCGGATGATGGCGCGCTTGTCCTTCAGCGAATGGGCCTGGGGCAGACGGAGGTCGAAATGAACGGCGGCAGCGTGCACAGGGGCCGGTGGCGCTACGTGCGGGGAATCTCCCGAACCTCGAAGGTCTCGATGACGTCGCCCCCCCGGAGGTCCTGGTTGTTGGAGAGCCCGATGCCGCACTCGAAGCCCGACTGCACTTCCCGGACGTCGTCCTTGAACCGCTTCAGTGAGGTGATGGCGCCTTTCCAGATGATCACCCCTTCACGAAGGAAGCGCACCTTGGAGCCACGGGTGATCACACCGCTGCGGACCACGCAACCCGCGACCGCGCCGACCTTGGGAATCCGGAACACTTCCCGGACCTCGGCCTCACCGGTGATGACCTCTTCGAACTCCGGCGTGAGCATGCCGACCATGGCGCTCTCGATGTCTTCGATCAGCTTGTAGATGATCTCGTACGTCCGGACCTCGACGTCCTGGGATTCGGCCAGGTCGCGCGCCTTGCGTTC
>JAUTXM010000155.1 GCA_030838025.1 Acidimicrobiaceae bacterium | reverse complement strand
CGGGCCTGTGGGCCTTCACTTGGGTCCTGCAGGTGATGCCGTTGTTCTTTTTCGTCGGGGGCTTCGCTCATCTGGTGACCTGGCAGTCAGTCGAACGGGCGGGCGGCGGGTATGCGCAGTTCCTGGGCCGCCGGCTCAGGCGACTGCTACCCCCGGCGGGGATATGCCTCGGCGTGGTGGCCGGCGCCTGGGGACTGCTGCGCCTGGCGTCGATCCCGATCCCGCACCTGACCGCCGGGGTGATGTTGCTGCTCAGCCCGCTGTGGTTCCTCGCCATCTATGTCGGACTGGTACTGCTCGCCCCACTGTTCATCCGGCTGCACCGGGCATCGGGCGCCTGGGGTCTGCTGGCCCTGGCGGCCGGCGCGATCCTGGTGGACCTGTTGCGCTTCCACGGCCACGTGGCGCACATCGAATGGCTGAACATGGTCCTGGTGTGGGGCTTCGCCCACCAGCTGGGATTCTTCTGGTCGCGCCTGATTGGCGCTCCCCGCCGGGTGGCGTGGGCGTTGTTGCTCGCTGGCCTGGCGGGATTGGCGGCGCTCACCACCATCGGCACCTACCCCCATTCCATGGTCGGCGTACCCGGCGAGGCCTTTTCCAATATGGGCCCACCGACGGTATGCATCCTGGCCCTGACCGTCCTCCAGGTTGGCGTGGTGCTGCTTGTCCGACCCCAGGCGACCGCCTGGCTTGAGCGACCCCGGCCGCAGCGGTTCACCGCCTGGGCCGGCGCCCGGTCCATGACTGTGTACCTGTGGCACTTCCCCGCCTTCGCCGCCGCCTACGGCCTGGTCGTGGTGACCGGGATCTCGGTGCCGCAGCGGGCGTCGGCCGGCTGGTGGCTGCAGCGGCCGCTCTGGGTCGCCCTTCCGGCAGCCATCACGTTCCTGTTCCTGCGTGGATTCCGGCGCTTCGAGCACCGCTAGCCCTCAGCAGTTCGAAGGGCTGATCGCCCGCAGCCCGGCCAAGTCCCCCGCTTGGTAGTCCGTGGGCGACCCGGGCCCCGCCAATCGATACATGACCTCGTTGGCCAAGGCGGCGTGACGCAGGCCCAGGGCATGGGCAAGTTCGTGTCGCACCACCGTGGCCAGGTACGGCTGGCCGCGGTGGTCGATAACGATGGCCGCATGGGTAAGCCATCCCCCGTTGGCCCGCCACGTGGTCAGGGCCAGATCCCCACCACTTTGGACATTGCCCCACGTCATGGTGATGTCAGCCGGCCCGGTGACGACCTTGAGGCGCAACCCGGTGATCGAGACCAGCTCGGCGACGACGTCGGAAATGTTGGGTCCCGTGCTTTCGACGGTCACGGAGCGGCACGGGTACCAGCGGTAGCCGATGAGGCTGAAGTCACTGGCGCGGGAGGCTTGGGTGGGCGCCGGCTGGGGCGCCGAAGCGGCTTGCGGCGCCGCGGGAACCGGAACCGTCGTGGTCGGCGCCACGGCCGGGACCACCGAAGCGCTGGCGCGGGCAAATGGGCTCGGGGCGTCGGCCGCTAAGCGGTTGCCCGTCTCCCTCAGCGTTTGCCGATCGACCGGATTGGCGGGGGCAGCACTGCTGCTGGCTCCCAGGGTGGAACTGATCACGGTGGCAATCGCCAGTACGATCCCCGCCCCGGCCGCCATGCGACCGATTCCGTGACGACGGTGCGCCGCTGGCGGTGCCGGGGCCGTCCGTATCGACTCAGGTCGAGAGATTCGCACTTGACGTCCCTTCGTACTTGGGACCGTCAGCGGTCCCTCAGCACGGGTGCCGTGCCGAGGTCAGTGTCGGATCTGCCCGTCAAGGCGTTGTCAGGTAATGGTTAAGATTTGGTCAAGATGCGGGCCCGCAGCCGCCGCGCCCGCCTCCGACGCTGGATCCGCCAGTCAGGAGAGGTCGGCCATGCGAAAGCCGACGCCCCGCATCGTCAAGACGTAGGAGGTCTGTGGCTCGACCTGGATCTTTCGCCGCAGGTTGGAGATGTGTACGTCGACCCCGTGTTCGTCGCCGTACCAGTCCGATCCCCAGATCCGCTCGATGAGCTGACGGCGGGTGAAGACCCGACGCGGGCTCGATGACAGCGCATCGAGGAGGTCGAACTCGGTTCTCGTGAGCAGGATCAGCTCGCCACCGACGTGGACCGTCCGCGCCGTCGGGTCCAGGACAAGATCGCCGAAGGTCCGGACCAGGCCGGAGGCTTGTTGGCGGGGCCGGCGGAGGATCGCATGGACCCGTGCCGCCAGCTCCCCCGGCGAGAACGGCTTGGTCACGTAGTCGTCGGCGCCCACGGTCAGCCCCACAATCTTGTCGACATCGCCGTCCTTGGCCGTCAAGATGATGACGTAGGCCGAGCTAAACGAGCGCAGCTTCCGGCACACCTCGATACCGCCCATGTCGGGCAGGCCCAGGTCGAGCACCACGACATCGGGATCGAAGGCTCGAACCAACGCGATGCCGTCGCTTCCGGCTATCGCCGACCTGACCTCGAATCCCTCGTCGCGCAACACCAACGTGACCAACTCGCGCACGGTCGCCTCGTCTTCCACGATGACCGCCCGCAAACCGCCGGAGTTAGCCATTTGCTTCGGTGCCGGCAGCCAGAAGGAGCCCGATCTCGGTTGCGAATCGGCGCTGTTCGCTCGCCACATCCGACGCAATCGCCAACAAGTCCAGCGAGGTGACGGTATTGACGGTCGCGCAGAGACGAGCGACCGTTGTGGCCCCTATGGTCGCGCTGGCACCTCGGAGCTTGTGCAGCGTCTGCGCCATCGCGGCCCGGTCGTCGCGTCCGGCATCGCGTTCCAGCGCGCCGATCATCGCGTCGGCCTCCCTGCGATAGGTCAAGACGAGCGCCGCCATCTGATCGGTGTGTTCGGGGCCAAACCAGTCTCGCAACACTTTGACGACTGCGATATCAAGCGCCGCCGCGGGACCGAGATCCCGTTGCGAGGCCCGAGGCAGAGGATTCGAACGCACGCCGAGCCTCCAATCTCTTCTTTGGCGGACCGCAGGTGGCCTTCGGGCGCGGTCACCGAGGCCAGCGACCGAACCTTCGTCAGGGCGATGGTGACACGCGGTCCGTGACCGGACCGTTACCGGCGCTGGTTGGTTCGCCGGCCACCAAGTGGGAAACAACACCCCGTGCCCCGGATCCGCCGTGTCAGCTGCCTCGATCCGGGAATCATCCGGCGTCGCCACGGCCGGGGATTTGGCTATGTCGACCACCGTGGCCGACCGGTACGCGACGAGGACGTGCTGGCGCGCATCCGGGCGCTCGCCATCCCGCCCGCGTGGACCGACGTCTGGATTTGTGTCGAACCCAATGGCCACCTGCAGGCGGTGGGCACCGACGGCAAGGGCCGGCGGCAGTACCTGTATCACGATGTATGGCGGCAACGGCGGGACCGCCAGAAGTTCGACCGGATGCTCGAGTTCGGCGCGCTGTTGCCCAAACTGCGCCATCACTGCCAAGAGGCGCTCAACGCGTCGGGGTTGGACGTCGACCGGGTGCTGGCGGCCGCGGTGGCGCTGATCGACCTCGGCTTGTTCCGGATCGGTTCCCCCGCCTATGCCAGGGACAACGGGACCTTCGGGTTGTGCACCATTGAGCGCCGCCACGTGCGGCTGGCCGATGGCCGGGCCCGATTCGACTTTCCGGCCAAGGGCGGGAAGCGCTGGATCGTCGAGGTGGACCGCCCGGACCTGGTGAAACTGGTGGCCGAGCTGAAGGCGAAGCGGGGCACCGGACCGCGCCTGCTGGTGGCCCCGACGACCGGGGGATGGCGCCCCGTCAACCCCGGAGACGTCAACGACTTCATCAAGGCCGCCGTAGGCGAGGAGTTCTCGGCCAAGGACTTCCGTACCTGGAACGCCACGGTCGTGGCGGCACTGGCGCTGGCAGGGCACGCCGACGAGTCGACCCGGAGCGCTCGCCGGACCGCGGCGCTGGTCAAGCAGGCCATGGACGAGGTAGCCGCCACGCTGGGCAACACGCCCGCAGTGGCCCGACGGTCCTACGTCGACCCGCGGGTGGTGGATCGTTTCGTCGAGGGGCGGACGATTCGCAGCTCGTTGGAACGGGTCAATGCGGGTGCCGCGGGTCGCGCCGTGGTCGAGGAAGCGGTCCTGGAGCTCCTGAGCGACAAATAGGGTCTCGGCAGTGACGGCACACGTGACGGCAGGCTTGGGGGGGTGACCGCAGGCGTGATCGCAGGCGTGCGGCCGTCGGTTGATCGGCGTTGAACCTGCCGGTCGAGTTCCGCAGCTGCCCACCTACCGAGCCGCCGGCGTCGGAGCTGCTGGCGTCGATGGTCACCGAGATGCTGGCGTTGTACGAGATCACCACGGGCAGGATCGGTGTGCCGCTCGAGCCCGAGGAGCTGGCGCCGCCGACGGGGGTCTACCTGGTTGGCTGGATCGGCGATCAAGCGGCCGCGGGTGGCGGCGTACGAATGGTCGAGCCCGACGTCGCCGAGATCAAGCGGATGTATGTCCGTCCCGGGTTTCGAGGACGCGGCGTCGCCCGGGTTCTCCTGGGCGCACTCGAGGCTGAGGCGCTCCGCCTCGGCGCATGCGTCGCCCGGCTCGACACGGGACCGAAGCAACCCCTCGCCCAGGGCCTGTACGAACGATCGGGCTACGACCCGATCGGAAACTGGAACGACAACCCCCACGCCGCCTATTGGGGAGAAAAGCGCCTGAGCTTTGCGGCTCCCGGTCGGCCGGGCAACGCAGCACGCGCCGAAGTAAGGTCGCCGGGCGAGAAAGGGCTGAGCTAGTGCTCTTTGTCCTGTCATTGCTCCAGCGCGTCGGCCGCCACCAGATCTATGTCCTGCTGGGACTGGCGGGGGCCGCCATCGTGGGCGGCGGGCTGGCGTTTGCCGCCGTGGAGCACGTCTCGGTCGGTAACGGCCTGTACTGGGCGGTGACCACCGCGTCGACCGTCGGCTACGGCGACGTGACGCCCCACGACACGGGTGGCCGGGTGATTGCCGGGGTGGAGATGTTCACCGCCATCCCGCTCTTCGCCGGCGTGTTCGCTACCGTCACGGCCACCGTCACCTCGTTGCAGCTAAAGAACATCCTTCTCGGAGTGGAGCGCAGAGTGCCGGAACACACATTCGTGGCCATCTACGGCAACCATACGATCATCCCCTCAGTTGCCCGCGAGTTGCTGAGCGGGGGCCTCCGTGTGCTGGTCGTGGCCGACAACGTCGACCGGGAGGCGCTTCCCGAAGGCACCAATGTCGTCTCCGGTGACCCGACGTCTGAAGACGTGATCCGCCGGTCGGCACCCGAACGAGCGCAACGGGCGTTGGTCGCCATGAATACCGAAGGCGACGCCCTCATCACCGCCGTCCTGTTGCGCCATGTCGCGCCAGACCTGGAGATCACCGCCGTGGTCCACTCCGCCCACGTGGCACGCGCCCTGGTGGACCTTGGCGTGGATCAGGCCGTGTCGGCGGAGGAACTGGTCGGCCACGTGGTCGCCATGAGCCTCGAAGCCCCCCACGCGGCCGATCTGATGCGCAACATGGTCGACTCAAACCGTTATCGGTTGAGGGAGATCGACCTCGTCGCCGACCTGGTGGGACTCACGATCAGCGCCGCCCGAACCAGAAACGACGATCTCATCCTCGCCGTCGTCCACCAGGGCGAGGTGATGATGGGCGTCAACAACGACCCCACCCTGACTGCGGGCGACCGGCTGATCGTGTTGTCCCCGTCGACGAAGCCACGAACCGACCGCCCCCGACCCGGCTGATCCCGCCCCCGACCACTGACCCCCAGGCGCGGCCGGTGCGTGCGACCTTTGCGTCCGGTGCCCACACACTCGGCGGGCGACTGGTTCAGAGGGCCTGGCATTGGTCGGTCCGGAGGCCAGAGACGGTGTTGGCGAGACCGTCGTTCACCGGCGCGGGCTTGTTGTGCGAGCAGTTCAGCCGACTGGTGATGTGGTTGGCTTCGACCTCGACGGTCGCGTCGTCAGCGGCGAGGATGCTGCTCGGGTTGGGGTTGTTGTCCGAGATCGTCACCTGGTCTCGCACCGTGTTGCCACCCAACTCGACACCGCTGTCATTGTGCGTGAGTTCGACCCTGCCGCCGAGGGTGTTGCCCGGACAGGTCACGCCGCCGCCGCCCGCGCCGTCGCCGCCGTCGCCGATAAGCACCGGGCCCGTCGATGACCGGACCGTGAGGATGCCGACAATTGAGCTGTTGCAGATAGCCACGGCGGCGGCGCGGTCAGTGCTGACCCGACCCCGGATCGTCGAGTTTGTAATGGAGAGCTCGGCGCCCCGACTGACCGTCACGTCACCACTGACCGTGGCATTGGTCAGGCATGTCGTGCCCGATCCGACGGTGACACCATTGGTGATCGTGCCGGTGAGTTGTTTGGTGCACGGGGAGGTGGCTGGGATGTCGGGCAATCCCGTAACGGCGAAATGAAGGTCGCCACCGGTCTGGAAGAAGCTCGAGACCATGAAATAGTAGGTCGCTCCCCTGGTAACGGCGAACGGTGACGTGCCCTGGAAATCGCACGCCAGTTGCGTGAGCGCGGTGGGCGGTCCGCTGTATGCGGATACCGAAGCCGGGTAGCCGCTGGAGCTGGAGCTGATCTGGAGCATTCCCGACGTCGGGGCGGTGAACTTGTACCAAACCGTCGCCTGCGGCTGCAAGAAGCAGGTCGGATCCCCGGCGGCGGCGGTGGCGGCGGTGGTGTCGATGCGGTCGGTGAATGGCAGTTGGCCGATCACCTTGGCGTGGCGTATGTCGTCGTTGACCGGCGGCAGGATCCCTTTCAGGTGCAGCACCAGCTGCTGGGCCGGCCCGAAGGGATTGGTGACCATGATGTAATATTTCACCCCGGCGGTTACCTGAAATGAATTGTCGGAACCAAAGCCGCATGTCACCGGGGTGAGTGAGCCCCGCGAGCCGGTCCACACCGACACACTCGGGGCGTAGGTGCTTCCGGTGACGTCCGCGATGACCAACTCGGTGACCGGCGCCGTGAGGTCGTACCACACCGAGCCGTACGTCGTGCCACATCCGGTCGGGTCATCGGCCGCCGCCGTGCCGCCGCTGACGTCGATGCTGTCGGTGAAGGGCAGCGCCGTCACCTTGGTCGCGTGGTTGAAATCGTCGTTCCGCGGCGGCGACGTCCCGGTCACCGTCAGGGTCAAATGGTCGTTGACACCGGGCCCGGAAAACGAGCTGTTGGCCACCATGATGTAATAGGTGACGCCCGCGGTGCCGGCCCATTTCGCCGGCTGGGGGGTCACAAAGCCGTTTTGACACGCGATCTGGGTGAGCGACCCACGGGCGCCGGTGTAGACCGAGACGGCGGTCTGGTACGTGCTGCCCGTCGGGTCGACGCTGAAGGTTTCCGAGACCGTCGGCGTGAAGCGGAACCACACTGAGCTCACCGCACCCCCACATGCCGTCGGGTCATCGGCCGCGGTGCCCGCCCCCGAGACGTCGTCGGTGCCGGTGAACGGCACGGTGGTGAAGGCGGTGGCGTGATCGATGTCGTCGTTGCCAGGCGGCGTGAAACCTTGCAGGCTGAGCGTCAGGTGCCCGGCGGAACCAAAGATCGGCTGGGCGTCGGTGACCATGATGTGATACGTGACGCCTGCGGTGACGTGGAACGACGTGACGGAGGTGAATATCCCGCACGCCACCTGAGTCAGCGAGCCCCGGGTGCCCGTGTACACCGAAACAGCGGGCGCATACGTGCTGCTGGTGGTGTCGGCCACGACGGATTCATCGGCGGTCGGGGTGAGGCTGTACCACAGGGAACTGGCGGCGGAGCCGCCGCAGCTGGTCGGGTCGTCAGCGGCGGAGCTGGCGGCGCTGGCATCGATGTTGTCGGTGAAGGGCAAGGTCGACACCACGGTCGCGTGGTCGAAGTCGTCGTTCGCCGGTGCCATGGCACCGGTAATCGTCAACGTCAGACGGTCGGTCGCGGCCGGCCGGGCGAAATCAGCGATCATGACGTGGTAGGTGACTCCAGCCACGCCCACCCACTTGACCGCCGGCGTGGTTGGGAAACTTCCCTCACACGCCACCTGAGTGAGCGACCCACGCGACCCGGTATAGACCGACGCGCTGGACAAGAAATTTGTCCCACCGGTGTTGACCGCGAATGTCTCTGACACGGTCGGCGTGAAGCTGTACCACACCGTACTTTGCGCGGTCGCGCATGACGTCGGGTCGTCGGCCGCCGTGGTCGCCGCGCTCACGTCCAGGTTGTCGCTAAAGGGCAAGGCGGTCGCTACGGTGGCATGGTTGAAGTCGTCATTTGACGGCGGCAGGCTCGCCGAGACCTGCAGACTCAGCGATCCGCTGAAAGGGCCAGTCGACACGGCCATGAGGTAGTACGTGATCCCGGCGGTGGCGACCCACGATGTCGAAGCGGGAAAACCGCCGCAGGCAACCTGGGTGAGCGAGCCACGAGAACCGGTGTAGGCCGATACGCTGGGAGAGCTGATTCCGCCGGAAACCGCAGCGAAAATGGTCTCGGTCACTGCCGGCGTAAAGGAGTACCACACCGAGTTTTTCGACCCACCGCACCCCTGGGGGTCGTCGGGGGCGGAGCTGGCCCCGGTCGTGTCGAGGGTTGTCGTGAACGGCAGGGCGGTGATCGTGGTCGCGTGGGCGAAGTCATCGTTAGCGGGAATAGGCGCCACGTTTATCTGCACGGTCACCGGCGAAGGCGGAAGGATCCAGGCCGACACCATGATGTGATACGACGTTCCGGCGGTCGCCAACCACTGGACGGGAAAGGGCACGGACCCGCAGGCCACCTGGGTGAGAGCCCCACGGGACCCGCTGAAGGCCGAAACCGATGCGGTCCCGCTGATCGTGACGACGACGCTCTCGGCCACTGGGGCCGTGAACGAGTACCACACCGTGTTGGCCGGCGTCGCGCAACTCAGCGGGTCGTCGCTTGCCGTGGTGGCCGCCGAGAGGTCAACAGTGTCGGAGAATGGTGTCGCAGCGACAACGGTGGCGTGATCGAAATCGTCGTTCGCCGGCACGGTGACGGCCGAAGCCGGACCTACGCGGAAAATCACCAGTGTCATTCCGAGGGCCACAAGCGCGGTGAACCTCGTACCCCTCGTCACCCAAGTCATGTTCCGGTTCTCCCCCGTATTCGTCGTGCGGGCGGAGCTGATGTCCCCGTCCGAACACGAGAGCCGGGCCACTCCGCCCGTGATACGACGGGACCGCCCAATTGTCCGTAAGGCTATGAACGACCGGTTCCGCACGGACGGTCGGCTCTCGCCGTTTTGTGCCGCTTGAGACCGGACAAGGGGCAGAGGTATTGCCCGGCGCTCCGAAGCGCTGACTCCGTCAGGCCCATTTGACGGAGGATCGAGCTGACAATGCCCTCCGCCGGCTCAGGATCCATAGGCACGGTCGGCGGCGCCCTCGGCAGTGTGCGCTCGGTGCGTGCAGTGACGGCCGCTCCGGTCGCTCGAAGTCCTGCGCGCACGGGTTCCCCGCCTTGGTGCTGTCGGACAACGACAACCCGGACGGATCAGCGATATCGTCCTGGGCGCTCACGGGTCCTACCAGATTCTGGGCTCACACTCGCGTTCGTCGGACCGAGCGAGAGCGAGCGCCCCCGGCAGGACTCGAACCTGCGACCTGCGGATTAGAAGTCCGACGCTCTATCCAACTGAGCTACAGGGGCTGAAGGTCGAGGCGGACTCTAGCCGCGGCCCTGTCTGCGACCCAGGGAAAACGTGATTGCCGGACGTTTACCGCTGACCGCTCACGCGTTGGCCGCGTGGCGCCTGAGAGGCAGCCCCGGCGCTGGCCACGGGCGAAGGCTCGCCCTTTTCCCCAGACTGCCTCAGCTGGCGGCGAGGAGGTCGCGACCGCCGGTCTCGACCGACGGGTGGCGCAGCTTCGACAGCGCCTGGCGCTCGATCTGGCGGATCCGCTCCCGAGTCAGGTGGAGCACGTCGCCCACTTCTTCGAGGGTTCTCGGGTCCCCCCGGTCCAGCCCGTAACGCAGCCGCAGGATCTCCTTCTCCCGGTCGTCCAGGGGGCTCAGCAGCTTCTCGACCTCGTGGGGCAACATCGCCTCGGCCACGATCTCGAACGTCGACGCCGCCGTCATGTCGGCCACGATGTCGCCCAGTTCGGTGTCGCCGTCGGCCCCGATGGGGGTGTCCAGGCTGACCGGATCGGTAGCGTGGCCCAGCAACTCGGTGATCTGCTCCTCGGAGAGCTGCAGCGCGTCGGCCAGCTCGGCCGGCGTCGGCAGGCGGCCCAGCTCGCCCTCCATGTGGTTGCGCACCCGCAGTAGTCGCCGCACCTGGTCACCGGCGTGCACCGGGAGGCGGATCGTGCGGGCCGAGTTGTCGATGCCCCGGCCGATCGACTGGCGGATCCACCACGTGGCGTAGGTCGAGAATTTGAATCCCTTGCGCCAATCGAACTTCTCCACCGCGTGGATGAGCCCGAGGTTGCCCTCCTGCACCAGGTCGAGCAGGGGCATTTCCGAAGACTGGTAGCGCTTGGCGATCGACACGACGAGGCGGAGGTTGCAGTTGATGAAGTCCCGGGTCGCCGCCTCACCGGCGCGGATCTCCCGCTGGAGGTGGCGGCGCTGGGCGGCCGCGACGGTGGCGCCGTTGAGCTCTTCGCCCGCCTGCCGGCCTGCCTCGATGGCGCGCGCCAGGCGACCTTCGTCGTCCTTGGTCAGCAGGGGGTATTTGCCGATTTCGTCCAGATACAGCCGGACGAGGTCGGCCTCGGCGCCTTCGGGCCGCTTCTTGGCCATCCCGTCTCTTTCCTCGCTTGAGGGGAAGATACCCCTCCGCGTAGAGCGGAAACACCGATATGCCGCCACCTATGCCCGTGCCGGAGGTTGTTTGCGATGATCTCCGCCCGTCGGTCAGGCGTCGCGTCCGGTTTGCTCCAAATGGGTCGACGCCACCAGCGGGAGCAGGCGGTACCCGATCTGCTCGGACAGTGCGATGACTGTGGTGCTCCGGTTGATGCCCCGGACTTCGAGGACGCGGTTGATGATGCGTTGTAGATCCCGGTTGGTGCGGGCGACGACGCGGCAGTGCAGGTCCCCCGCGCCCGACGTGCCGTGAACCTCGAGGACCTCAGGGATCTCCCGCAGGTGCTCGACCACGTCGTGCAGCCGGCCCTGGGCGATCTCGAGGGTCGTGAACGCCAGCACCTCGTAGCCCAGCGCCGCCACGTCGATGTCCGGCCCGAAGCCGGTCACGATCCCCCGCCGCTGGAGGCGGTCGAGCCGGGCCTGCACCGTTCCCCGCGCCACAGCCAACTGGCGGGCCAGTTCCAACACGCCCGCTCGGGGCATGGCCGCGAGCGACGCCAGCAACCGGCGGTCGAGGGCGTCGAGCCGGCCGGGCGATGCCGCCGGTTGGGGCGGCGGGCTGGGCGGCGGGCTGGGCGGGCTCGGCTGGCTGGGCGGGCTGGGCGGCCGGCGGG
>JAUTXM010000141.1 GCA_030838025.1 Acidimicrobiaceae bacterium | reverse complement strand
GCGAAGCAGTACCACGGCCTTCCCCTCCGACAGGATCGGCAGGTGCCGCACGGGGCCCGCCAGGCGATGACGACGTAGTCGCCGGGACTGACTCCGGTGACGCCTTCACCGACGGCATCGACGGTTCCCGCCGCCTCGTGGCCGAGGAGGAAGGGGAAGTCGTCGTTGATGGCGCCTTCCCGGTAGTGGAGGTCGGTGTGGCACACCCCGCACGCCGCGATGGCGACCACTGCCTCGCCGGGACCGGGATCGGGGATGACGATGTCGGTCAACGAGACCTGCTCGCCCCGCGCCGGGGCCACAACACCGCGAACCGTCTGAGCCACGACCCGGTCCTCCTTTTCCCCGAATGACTTAGAAGCGCAACGTCGCTTCCGCGGCCGCGACGATATCGCTGACCTGCGGCAGGATTGCGTGCTCGAGCGTCGGCTCGTAGGCCACGTGGGTGTCGGTGGCCGCCACCCGCCGCACCGGGGCATCGAGGTCGCCGAAGCAGTGTTCGCCGATCCACGCCGCCACCTCACCGCCGAAGCCGCAGGTGTAGACGTCCTCATGCACGACGAGGGCGCGGCCGGTGCGGGTTACCGACTCGGCGACGAGGTCCTTGTCCCACGGGAGGATCGAGCGCAGGTCGATGATCTCGATGGAAGCGCCCTGCTCGGCGGCCAGGGTCGTCGCCGCCTGGCGGGACTTTTCGACCGTGGCCCCGTAGGTGATGATGGTGAGATCGTGGCCGGGTTGGACGATCGCCGCCGTACCGAGCGGTATCTGGTAGCCGCGTGACGGGAAGGGGTCCTTGGTGTAGGGCTGACGCAGCAGGTGCTTGTGCTCGAGGAACAGCACCGGGTCGCTGCACTGGAAGGCGGTGCGCAGCAGGCCCACGGCGTCTCGGGCCCGTGAGGGCATGAGGACGATCAGGCCCGGGATGTGGGCGAAGATCGACTCGCCGCACTGGCTGTGCCAGATGGCGCCGCCGGTCAGGTAGCCCCCGATCGGGACCCGGATCACCATGGGGCAGGAGAACGAGCCGTTGGACCGCCACCGGATGGTGGCCGCCTGGGTCTTGATCTGCTGCATGGCGGTCCAGATGTAGTCGAAGAACTGGATTTCGGGAGCCGGGCGAAGTCCCCGCAAGGCCTGGCCGACGGCGCGGCCGATGATGTTGGCCTCGGCGAGCGGGGTGTTGTAGCAGCGGGCCAGGCCGAACTCGCGTTGCAACCCACGGGTCGTGCCGAAGACACCGCCCTTGCCCTCGACATTGGCCAGCACCGCTTCGCGGGCGTCGGCGACGTCCTCACCGAAGACCCGGATGCGCTGGTCACGGGCCATCTGTTCGTGCAGCGTGAGGCGGATGGCCTCGCCAAAGGCCACGACCTCGCCTTGGCCATCATCCCTGGACTCGGCGTCGGGCGACACGTGGGGGACGACATAGACGTGATCGGTGACGCTGGCGGGGTCGGGCCGGCGGCTGGCCAGCGCCTCCTTGGCCGCGTCGGCGACGATCTGTCGCGCCTCCTCGCGGATGTGGTCGGCCTCGTCGCTGGTCAGGATCCCGGCGCCGATCAGTTCCTCCCGGAGCAGCTTGATCGGGTCGTGCTCCCGCTCGTCGGCCAACTCGTCGGCCGGGCGGTATTTGCTCTGGGTGTCGGCGGCCGAGTGGGAGTAGGGCCGGGTGACGGTGGCGTGGATGAGCGACGGGCCGACGCCGGCACGGACCCGGGGAAGCGCCTCGGCCGCCAGTTTGCGGCTGGCGAAGTAGTCACGGCCGTCCACCTTGTGGATTTCGAGGCCCCGGAACCCCCGGACGAGCTCACTGATGGGTGCCGGGGACTGGTCGGAGGAGGGGACGGAGATGGCGTAGCCGTTGTCCGCCACGACGAACAGGACGGGCAAGTGCAGTGTGCAGGCGGTGTTGAGCGATTCCCAGAACTCGCCCTGGGAGGTGGCCCCCTCGCCGAGGGAGACATAGGTCAGCTCGTCGCCGTGGGCCTTGCAGCCGGGCAGGTTGCGGCGGCGGGAGAGGTAGCGGGCGGCCTCGGCGCAACCGACCGCGGGGAGGCACTGGGCGCCGGTGGCGCTGGCTTGGGTTACGACGTTCAGCCATTTGTAGCCCCAGTGGCAGGGCATCTGGCGGCCGGCACTGGAGGGGTCTTCGACCGAGCCGACCGCCTCTTGGAGGATCTGGGTCGGCGTGACGCCGAGGCCGAGCATCAAGGCCCGGTCGCGGTAGTAGGGGAAGAACCAGTCGTAGGCCGGTCGCAGGTGCCGGGCCAGGGCCAGCAGCAGAGCCTCGTGGCCGGCGCCGCAGCACTGGAAATAGACGCGGCTCTGCATGTGCAGGGCGATCGCGCGGTCGTCGCGGAAGCGGGCCACCTGAGCGGCGCGAAAGTCATCGATGAGCTCGCTGACGAGGAACCCGCGGTGCCGAGCGACTGAGGGGGGATTCGACGGCGGAGCGTGCAGAGGGACAGACATAAGGCGTTGTTCATAGTAAGACGGCTTGGCTGCTCAGGGGCGCTGTGTGCCGCGGGGCACACCGTCGGGGGGGGGGGCGGGCGCTCGGTGCGCTCGGTGCGCTCGGTCCGCTCGGTGCGCTCGCCGATGGCGGGCGCTCGACGAGGGCGGTTGGGGCGCTCGGGTGGGGCGCTGGCGGTCGAAATCGGAGCAGTCTGGTGGTTAGTTGTGGCTCTGAGGGCGTTCTAAGGTCGTCCAGCGCTGTAACTCGCCCACAGAGCCGTAAGTCGCCCTCAGATGCGGCCGAGCTGGGTGTGGCAGCCCGACGGTTGCCTGACGTCGCTTCATCGCCTACCTTTGCCCCAGTGGTAGGACTGATCCAGAGCCTCGCGCTGGTTGCCGTGCTGAAGAGCGGGCAATCATCCGCCCCGGCACCCCAACCCACCCCCGCCGCCGCGACCAGCACGTCGTCTGGGAGCGGGACCGGGACCTCATCGGGCAGCGGCGACAGCGGACCCGCGACCGGTACCTCGACCGGCGGATCCAGCGGAGGTTCGACCGGCAGTTCCACGGGCAACGCGTCGTCGGGCTCGTCGGGTGGATCGACCACCGGATCGAGTGCCGCGGGGGGGACAAGCGGACCGGCCAGTTCGAGTCCGATGTCGAACAACACGTCGGGCACCGGCGTTGGCGGGTCCTCGGGCCCTTCCGGTCCTGCCACCCAGACGTCCAATCAATCGTCGGGCTCGACGGGCAGCGGGGCTTCGGGTTCTGCTTCGGCGACGGGGACGGCGGCCTCCGGGTCGGCGAGTGCGTCCGGCCGGGCCACGACCGGGCCGAGCGGTGCCGGCGGGGCGTCGGGCACGGCCCGGACGGGCGCCGCGAGTTCGGGACTCTCCGGTTTGTCCGGCTTGGCCCCCCTCGGGACCTCCTCGTCGGCGCTGTCGGGCGGGGCGTCGGGTTCGGCGAGCGGCGCCACGAGCGGCGCCGTCGCGAGCGCGGCGGCGAGTGGCAGCGGCAGTTCCGGGAGCAGCATCCGCAGCGGCACCAGTTCCGCCCGAGGTAGCGGAAGCGCTCACGCTTCGTTGGGAGCTAGCTCCGGCGCCGGACAGAGCCTCGTGGCGCAGTTGACCTCGGGAACGGCCGGGCATCTGGCCGGGGTTCCGGATTCGGTGTCGATGGAGACCATCGCGGGGCTGCTGTTGATCGGCGGCGTGGCATTTGGCCCGAGGCTGCGGCGGCAACGGGCGAAGGCGCCGCGCCGCTCGACCGGCGCCCACTTCAAGACGAGCTAGCCACCTCTGCTTCCCGCGGCGGGCCGGCGCCCGACGGGTTCAGCCCTGGGCCAACCCCAGCCAGATTGCCGTGTCGCCGGGCAGTCTCTGTCCTTCGGTGAGCGGCCCGCTGGCAAGCATCACCGTGCCGTCCGGTAACGGGATTGGGTTGTCCGAGAGGTTGACCACGCACACAAAGCCTGGGTCGCGGGCGAAGGCCAAGACCCCATCAGGCGCCGGCAGCCAGTGCAGCGTTCCGTCGCCGAGCGCCGGGTGGTCCCGACGGAGGCGCAGCGCGGCGCGATACAGCGCCAGCACGGACTCCGGGTCGCCGTCGAGCGCCTGGACGGTGTATCGCCCCCAGTCGGCCGGCTGGGGCAGCCAGGTGGGCGCCGCGCCGGCGCCGTCGCCGCCTTTCATGCTGAACCCGAACGGCGGCGCGTCGCCCTCCCACGGGATGGGGACGCGGCACCCGTCGCGACCGCGCTGGGTGTGACCGGACCGCTCCCAGGTCGGGTCGGCGAGCACCTCGGCCGGGAGGTCCTCGACCTCGGGTAACCCGAGCTCCTCACCCTGGTAGATGTACGCCCCGCCTGGCAGGGCCAACATGAGTAGGGCCGCGGCACGAGCTCGACGAGCGCCGGTCTCGAGATCGGCCGGCAGACCGATCAGGTCATCGAGCGAGCGCAGCGGCGCGGTCTGCGGCCGGGCATAGCGCGACACGTGCCGTGCCACGTCATGGTTGGACAGCACCCAGGTCGGCGGCGCACCGACCGCGGCGTGCTCGGCGAGCGTCGTGTCGATCGTGGCGCGCAACGCTCGGGCATCCCAGGGTGCCCGCAAGAAGTCGAAGTTGAACGCGGTGTGCAGTTCGCCGTTGCGGACGTAGCGGGCCAGTCGCTCAGGTGAGTCGACCCACGCCTCGGCGACGAAGACTCGCGGCTCGGGGTAGGCGTCGGCGACACGTCGCCACGTCCGGTAGATCTCGTGGACCTCGCTGCGGTCCCAATGGGGGTGCTCGACCCAGTCCTCGGCGACCATCTCCGCCCGCTCCGGATACCCCCGGCCCCCCAGGTCGGGCAGGCCTGCCTCCTTGACGAGGGAGTTGGCCACGTCGATCCGGAAGCCGTCCACGCCCCGGTCGAACCAGAAGCGCAGCGTCGCCTCGAAGTCCGCCTGGACGTCGGGATCGTTCCAGTTGACGTCGGGCTGTTCAGGCGCGAAGAGATGCAGGTACCACTCACCGAGGCGACCGTCGGGTTCGGTGACCTGCGTCCAGGCAGGCCCACCGAACACGCTGAGCCAGTCGTTCGGGGGTAGGGCGGGGTCGTCGGCGCGGCCGGCACGGAACAGGTAGCGATCCCGTTCCCTCGATCCCGGACCCGCGGCCAGCGCCGCCTGGAACCAGGGGTGCTGATCGGACGTATGGTTGGGCACGATGTCGAGGAGGACCCGAAGCCCCAGGTCGTGCGCTTCCCGAATGAGGGCTTCGGCGTCTTGCAGTGTCCCGAAGCGGGGTTCGACGTCGCGATAATCCGACACGTCGTAGCCGGCGTCGGCCATCGGCGACGGGTACCACGGGTTGATCCAGATGGCATCGACACCCAGGCCCGCGATGTAGCCGAGCTTGGCTCGCAGCCCTGCGATGTCGCCCAGCCCGTCTCCGTCGCCGTCGGCGAAACTGCGGATGTACACCTGATAGATGACGGCGCTGCGCCACCACGGGGAGACTCCCGAGGGAGCGGGGTCTGCGGCTTGGGTGAGTGTTGCCGCCTGTGCTGACTGGGCTGACTGTGCCGAGATTGTCACTGGTGCTCCATGCGTATCGTCAAGGGCTGTAGGCAAGAACGGTTTGAGTTAAGGCGAGGAGCGGCGAAACGGGCGGGCTGGTCAGCGCTCATCAGTCCAGATCGCCGGCGTCGGCGACCGCCGCCAACTCGTCGAGTAGCTCAGCCGTGAGGGCGGGGAACTGGTTTGTCGCCTCTTCGGCCACGGCCATCTGGGCGGCCGAGTCCGGCGGTACCGACCGTTCAGCCAAAGACTGGAGGGCGGCGCTGTCGCCCACGTCGTGACCGGCCTTCTCGCTCAACAGCCAGCGCACCTCCAGCAAATCGCAGTAGGCCTGGATCGGGTCACCCTGACCTCCGACGGCCTCCTGGGCGCGGGCCATCCCGGGCCGGAAGACCTCGTCTACCCACCGCTGCGCTGCGACCGCGTCCGGAACGCAGACCTTCGACTCCTGCTTCAGCCGGCCTTGGTAGGCGAACAGGTCAGCGACGAGGATCTTCGCCTGGCCCTCGCCCACATCGAGGCCGGTGAGCTCGCGGAGCTGGGTGGCGTGGAATCGCCGGGCGGCAACGCACAGTTTGAGCCGGAGTTTCTCGTCCCCGGCGCCGTCGGACTGCAGTGTGACCTCGTCGACCGCGAACCCCAGATCGTGGAGCTGGCGTATCTGCCCCTCGATCTGGTAGCGGTCATCAAACGAGAAGCGGGGCTCAGCGTGCAGCACGTCCCACAGGGCGGCGTAACGAGTGGCAACGCTGGCTGCCTCTTTGATCAACCCGTCG
>JAUTXM010000121.1 GCA_030838025.1 Acidimicrobiaceae bacterium | reverse complement strand
GGAGAAGGCCTGGCCGTGGTGTTCCTGCACGGCTGGGCGCTCGGACAGCGCTCCTACCGCCGAGCCCTGAAACGCCTCGTCCATCTCGGCTGCCACGTCTACGCCCCGGCCATGCCCGGTTTCGGGGGGACGCCGAACCTGCCCCACCCGCCCGGCTTCGACGGCTACGCCGAATGGGTGGCCAACTTCCTCGACGCGGTCGGGGTCGACGAGCCGGCATTCGTCGTCGGCCACAGCTTCGGCGGCGGCGTCGCCATCAAGCTGGCCCACGATCACCCCGAGCGAGTCCGCTACCTCGTCCTGATCAACTCGGTCGGCGGCACGACCTGGTCATTCGGGAACCTCGTGCACGCCGCCACCTCCCGGCCCCCGTGGACCTGGCCGTTCCATCCGCCCGACGATCTGGTACCGGTCCGCTACCTGCGGCGGATGCTGCCGATCATCGTCGAGGACGCGGTTCCCAACCTGCTCCGCAACCCGCTCGGCCTGCTCAACGTCGTCAACCTGGTCCGCCACGCCGACCTCCTCGCCGAACTGCAGGAGCTCAAGCGCCGGGAGCTACCCGTCGTGGTCCTGTGGGGCGACCACGACACGGTCATCCCCCGAGCGTCGTTCGCCGCCCTGTGCCGTGCGATCGGCTCCGAGGGTGAGGTGGTGGAGGGACGGCACTCGTGGCTCCTGGCCGACCCCGACGCCTTCGGTGCCATCCTCACCAACTCGATCGCCGTGGCCAAGCTGGCTGGTGAGTTGGAGGAGGAGGAGGACCAAGAAGAAGGGGGAAAAGGCGACGCTGGTCCCGGCTTCGCCCGTCGCCTCGCCCGTCACGTCCCCCGCGGCCAGCGCCAGGAGCCGGCTTCGTAGTCACGCTGGGAAACGCCGGTTACCCGTGATTCTGGTGCGGCTTTGGGTCTTTGGTGCGGATTTTGCACCCGTGTGGGGTGTCAAACCCCCACCAGAGCCTCAGATCCGTACCAAAGTCGGCGCGGCGCGGCGCTTCTGCCAGATCGAGCGCAGGTCCGACCAGAAAAAGGGCACGAACGTGCCGACCACGAGCAGGCAGGTCGTCCACGACACCAGTTCGTGGACCATGACATAGGTCGTAGGCG
Organism: Acidimicrobiaceae bacterium; assembly: GCA_030838025.1. GTDB lineage: Bacteria > Actinomycetota > Acidimicrobiia > Acidimicrobiales > Palsa-688 > JALYXV01. The sequence continues at coordinate 8,025 of JAUTXM010000121.1, read as the reverse complement.
AAACCCGCAGGATCATTCCAAGGGAGATCACGGCGGAGACGATCTGTTCGCCGCCCCAGACCACCGAGCCGATCCGGCACAGGCGGGCGGTGCCGGGGTCGTCGGTGTCGATCCAGGAAGAGGGAACGAGATCGCCGATCACCCGGCCGAGCAGCGGTTTGGCGCCCGCCGCCGAGACGATGTACACGAGCCCCATCACGATCGTCACCAGCGCGGGTGCGATGAGGTAGGCGCGTTCCGAATGCAACGCCAGGGAGACGCCGGCGCGCAGGATGAGCGTCGTCATCCCGATAACCAGCAGGCCGGTCATCCGCCGGCCCCGCAGCTGGCGAAGCGCCATGCAGGCACCGGTCCATCCAAGGGCCAGCGCCAGCGCCCCGTTTACTCCCCAGAGTGCGCGACCGGTGAGAAAGCAGGCCGTCGGGCCGAGCGTCGCCTCGAGCAGGTGCGGGCCGGCGTGGCGCACGACGCTTCGGACCGGCAGCAGCAATCGGAGGAGGTTGGTCGCCGCAGCCATCTCCTACCTGTCGGCATGGCGCGGCCCTTTCTTGCCCAACCTTCGGCAGTTGTGTCAGGACTCCTGCGGAAGCCGGGGCCCGGCGATGCGCAGGTCACCGCGGCGACGGGTCACTCCGGTCGCGTCGAGCTGAGCCAGCAGGGGTAAGACGTGCTTGCGGGTGATGCCGAGGGCGGTGCGCACGTCGGCCACCGTGACCCCGTCAGGTGCCTGGGCGAGCAGTCGGGCCACGACCACGGCGGCGTCATCGACCGCCTCGGCCGCGAAGTGCACGCCGTCGCGCTCGATTACCAGGCCTCGCCGGACGAGCTCTCGTACGAGCTGGCGGTCGACACCGTCGGTCGTGGGGGGCGCCCATCGTGCGGCGCGGACGGCTGCCAGCCACGGATGCTCGGACAGTTGCGCGGCCATCGGGTCGGCCGTGGGCCCCGCGGCCCCCGCAGGTCCCCCGGCCGTCCCGGGTCCCCCTGGTCCGGCGTGACCAGGTTGGCCGGGTGGGGTTGCCGCCCAGACCCGCCCGTTGTGCACCACCACCTTGTCGGCCAGTGTGACCAGGGCGGCGCGTTGGCGGGTGTCGAGGGTCGCCAGGTCGAGCCCGAGAGGTCCGGCCGCGCCGACGGCGTCGACGACCCCTTGCTGGGCCTCGGCCAGGGCGGCCGGGGAAACGACCCAGCGCCCGACCACCGCGGCACGACGCTCGCCGGTCACCTGTTCGAGGACAGCAGCATCGATCCAGCCCCGCTCCGCGATGACCCGGTCGACCGAACGGTTCGGCCGGGCCTTCGATGCCGGCAGGACCGGCGCCACGTCGAGGACCTCCCCACCGCCGACGGTTTCGGAGCGCCCGCTTTCCCGGAGCACATACCGGTCGCCCGGCAGGAGGGGCAACGCCACCGGAAGATGGCAGCGGATCAGGCCGTCGCGGCCCGGCGTGATGATGCCGTCCCCACCGCCGATGACACGGACCCGTACCGGATACTCGCCCGACCCGGCGTAGAGCAGGTAGGCGCCCCGGCGGGAGACCTCGTGGTCGAGGGCCTCCAGGACGTGCAGCGTCGCGTCGAAGGTGGTCGTCGGCGCCCACTGCCTCGCCCGGACGAGTGCGTCGCCCCTGCGGACGTCGCCGTGGTGGACACCCGTGAGGTTGACCGCGATGCGGTGGCCGGGCCCGACCGACTGGCGGGGGAGCTGATGGCTTTGCAGCCCCCGCACCCGAACCGGAGTTCCTTTCCCCCCCTTTGCCGCGGTCACGACGCTGAGCTCGTCGTCGACCGAAATGGTGCCGCCCGTGAGGGTGCCGGTGACGACGGTGCCCGAGCCTTTGGCTGCGAAGGACCGGTCGACCCACAGTCGGGGGCGGTCGAGATCGGGCGACGTGGGCGTCGCGGCCGCCAGTTGGTCCAGGGCGGCCCGCAAGTCGTCGAGGCCGGTGCCGGTGGGGGCGTCGACCGGGATGACGGCGGCGTGCTCCAGGAACGTCCCGGCGACGCGGTCGGCAATCTCGAGGGCGGCCAACTCGCGCCATTCCTCGTCGACCAGGCCGACCTTGGTCAGTGCGATCACGCCGTGGGTGATGCCGAGCAGTTCCAGGATGCGCAGGTGTTCCTCGGATTGGGGTTTCCAGACCTCGGTGGCCGCCACGACGAACAGACAGGCGTCGACCGCGCCCACCCCGGCCAGCATGTTGCGGATGAAACGCACGTGGCCGGGGACGTCGACGAAGGCCACGCCCCGGCCCGATGGCAGCGTGGTCCAGGCGAATCCCAGGTCGATGGTGAGACCACGAGCCTTCTCCTCGGCGAAACGGTCGGGATCCATCCCCGTGAGCGCCAGTACGAGGGTCGACTTGCCGTGGTCGACGTGACCGGCCGTCGCGATGACGTGCATCAGGGGAGCGTGACGGCTGCCAGTGCCGTTTCGAGGGCCGGGTCATCGGCGGGATCGACGGCGCGCAGGTCGCAGACCGTCGATCCGTCGTGGGCCCGGGCGATGATCGGAGGGCACCAGGCGCGCAGGGCGGCGGTGTGGTCGCCATCGACCAGGAGGCCGGCCGAGGGTATTTCCATGCCGGGCACCGAACCGCCGCCTGGGACGCTGGCGCAATCGGCGACGGTGATACCGGCGCGATGGAGGTTGGTGACGAGGGTCTGTGCCCGCCCGCGCAGGTCGCTGACCGGGAGGGTGGCCATGGCCCAGAACGGAAGGGCCGCCAGGTCACGGCGGAGGTAGGCGAGCGCCGTCGTCTGGAGCGCCTCGAGCACCAGGCGGCCGGGCCGCAGGGCGCGGGCGAGGGGGTGGCGGGCGCAGCGCTCGATCAGGTCGCGACGACCGGCGAGGACGCCGGCCTGGGGGCCGCCGAGCAGCTTGTCGCCCGAGAAGGTGACCAGCGCGGCGCCTGCCGCCAGCGTCTGGCGGGCCGCGGGCTCCCCGTGGAGCCAGGCGGGTGGGGGGCCGGGGAGCCACGGGGTGTTGGCGTCGAGCAGGCCCGAGCCGATGTCGGCCACGATCAACGGACCCTCCGGGGTGGGGCCGCTCAGGTGGCTGAGCTGGGCGACGGTGGCCGAGGCGGTGAACCCCACCATCCGGTAGTTGGACTGGTGGACCTTGAGGATGACGGCGGTGTCTGCGGTGACGGCGGCGGAGTAGTCGGCGACCCCGGTGCGGTTGGTGGTCCCTACTTCGATCATCCGGGCCCCCGACGCCGCCAGGACGTCGGGGACGCGGAAGCCGCCGCCGATCTCGACGAGTTCCCCCCGGCTGACGACGACGTGACGGCCGCTCGCCAGGGCGGTGACGGCGAGGAGGATGGCGGCGGCGCCGTTGTTGACGACGAGCGCCGCCTCGGCGCCCGCCGCTCGGGCCAGCAGGTTGGCAGCATGGCGCTGGCGCGAACCCCGCCGTCCCGTCGCCAGGTCGAACTCCAAGTTGGAGTAGCGGACCGGTCCGGTACCGCTGCCCCCGCCCGCCGGTGCTGGAGCTCCTGGGGCTCGGCCCAGGTTGGTGTGCAGGAGGACGCCGGTGGCATTGATGACCGGTCGCAGCAACGCCGCGGCCAGGGCTTCGGCCTCGTCCCGGGCCGACGCCGGATCGCCCGCCGCGATGGCCGCCCGGGCGGCGTCGACCAAGAGGGCGTGGGGCAGGTCGACATCGGCCAGGGTCCTGGCCAGGGCGTCGACCGAGGGCGGGCGGTGGGGCACTGACGTGAGCCTATTGGCGCCTGTTGCACGAGCCGCGGCCCTCGGGGTTCGCCGCTCGCGCGAAGCTCTGGGCACGATGCTTCCTCGCCCGGCCCGGATCGTCGTCGATTCGGTCCTCCTCCTCGTCACGGTTTCGGTTGTCGTCCCCATCGCGGTGGTCGTCACGATCCTCGGCGCCCTCATCTTCCTGCCGCTGCCCGCCACCATTCCGCCACCGAAGCCCATCGTGTCGATCGCGCCCACCCAGGTCTACGACCGCAACGGCAACCTGATCGCCACCTTCCACCAGTTCGACCAGCGCATACCGGTTACGGAAAAAGACATCCCGACGGTGTTGAAGGAGGCGGTGGTAGCAATCGAGGACCGCAACTTCTACAACCATGGTGGCGTCGACATCCGCGGCAGCCTGCGAGCCCTGTTCGCCGACCTGCGCAACGAAAAGACGGTCCAGGGTGGTTCGACCATCACCCAGCAATACGTCAAGTTGACCTACACCAACGGGCAACGCGATCTGTCGCGCAAGATCAAGGAGGCCATTCTCGCCAGCCGCCTCGACCGGGCCAGCTCCAAGGACGAGATCCTCTTCCAGTACCTCAACACCATCTACTTCGGCGACGGCAGCTACGGCATCGGGGCGGCGTCGGAGAATTACTTCCGCACGCCGGTCAGCGAGCTCACCCTGCCCCAGGCGGCCATGCTGGCCGGGCTCATCCAGGCACCCACGACGCTGGCGCCGCGGGAGAACCCCTCAGGGGCCGAGGCCCGCCGGGAGGTGGTACTCGACAAGATGCTCGAGCAGGGGTTCATCACCCAGGACGTGCACGACTCGGCTGCTGCGGCCCCCGTCACCAACCAGCCCGCGGGCTCCGACCCCCTTCCTGACACGACGAACGTCTTCCCGCCCCAGCAGGACAAGCCCAAGTACCCGGCGTTCGTCGATTACCTGCTTCGGTACCTGCTCCAGAAGTACGGGCCCGAACAGGTGTACCAGGGGGGACTGCGCGTCCAGACCACGCTGGATCCCGCGGTCCAAGCCGAAGCCGACCAGTCGGTGCAGAATTCCCTCAAGGGAACCAAGGCGCCGCTGGAGATGGCGCTGGCAACGGTCGAACCGCAGACGGGTTTCGTCGACGCCATCGTGGGTGGCCGGGACTTCGGCGGTTCCGGTGCCTATGCCCAGGTCAACCTGGCCCTGGGCGGCTGTGAACCCAAGCCCGCCCCCACCGTGACCGTCGAGGTGCCCGCGGACTGCTGGAACGGCAACTACATCACCAGCCGAACCGGGATCGCGGGCCGTCAGCCCGGATCCGCCTGGAAGCCCTTCGTACTGGCCACCGCCTTCGCCGAGGGCATCCCGCCGTCGAAGGTCTACTCGGCGCCGCGGGTGTACACGATTCCGAACTGCAAGGCGACCCCGACCAACCCCTGCACCATCTCCAACAACGAGGGTGAAGGGGGCGGCAGCGCCACCTTGCGGGTGGCCACCGCCCAGTCCATCAACACCGTCTTCGCCCAGCTGATCCGGGACACCGGCTGCACCCAGGTGGCCCAGATGGCTGAGAAGCTCGGCATCACCTCGGCGTGGTACAGCTCCCAGGTCCACACCTGCAGCGGGGCGTATGCCCTCGGTGAGGTCGGCGTTTCCCCGCTCGATATGGCGTCCGCCTATGGCGTCTTCGACAACCATGGCCTGCGCGCCGTCCCGACACCGGTGCTGAAGATCATCGACGGCAGCGGCAAGGTTCTGGTCGACAACATCGCCAAGGCGCCCGACACGACCCAGGTCATCGACCCCGTCATCGCCGACAACGTCACCGACGTCCTGCGTGGGGTGATCGCGTCGGGGACGGGCACCGGGGCCAACATCGGCCGGCCCGCGGCCGGCAAGACCGGGACGACGAGCAAGTTCACCAACGCCTGGTTCGTCGGCTACACGCCCGCGCGCTCGACCGCGGTCTGGATGGGCTACGCCAACAACCAGTCCACGTCGATGGTCCTGCCTGGCATCGGGAACGTGTTCGGCGGCACCGTGCCCGCCACCACATGGAAGAACTTCATGAACCTGTCGCTGGCCAAGGTGGCTCCTACCGATTTCAGCCAGCCACCGCCGCTGGCGTCACTCACCGACCAGTTGAACGCCGCCAAGCGGGGCAACATCAACCCCGGGGCTCCGATTCCCCCGGCCGACACACCTCTCGGCGGTCCCTATGTCGTGGGTCCGGTGGCACCCAACGCCATCCCCCCGCTGACGACATCGACCACCATCGCGATCCCTCCGGTGTTCGGCTCGACCACCACCAGCACGACGCGCCCCTAAGACTCGGCCGACGGGTCGGCCCGGCCCCCTAAGCCTGGGCTATCTGGGCTATCTGCGGGCTAGCTGTGGGCGCCGGGCCCTGACAGGGTGCCGTTCGGGCAGGTCAACACCCGGCTGCACGCCGCCCGGATCACGGGCGCGAACCACACCGAGTCGGTCTGGAAGTTCAACGGGGCGTACCCCCGCGAGGCCACGGCCACGACCTGGCCCTCGGCGTTGACCATCGGGCCGCCCTGGAACGCCGGTCCGACGGGTGCGGTGTGCTGAACCCCCTGCGCCGACACGTCGCTGATCGTGCCCTGAGTCGCCTGGGCTCCGAGTGAGCCGATGCCCGCGACGCTGAAAAGCCGGTCACCGATCTGCGGCCCGGGCGATTCGGGCGCCGGCTGGAGGGCGGGCGTGTTGCCCTTGGGCAGCAATATCAGGGCCAGGTCGGTCGTCGGGTCCCAGTTGTACACCGTCACGGTGGTGGTGGCACCACTCTGCCGGACGGTTACCGGCGGTCCCGGCTTCTTGGTCGCGGCCGCGATCGTCGTGTACGAGGTGAGGAGCAGCGTCTGGCTGGAATCCGACGCGATGGCGAACGCGGTGCCGACCGACGCCTGCCCGTTCTGATCGAGCGTCGAAACGAAGAACAGAGACGGCGCCAGCTTCTTGTCGAGGTTCTGGAGAGCGGTGCCGCTCAGGGCATTCAGCGGCCCCAACGCGCTGTCGATCTGGGCTTTGGCCTGGTTGGCCTGGTTGGCCAGGTCGCCAGAGGCGCTCTCGAACTGCTTCTGGTAGGTGTTGATCAGGGTGTTCACGCGATCGTTGGTCTTTTGCAGCCGGTACTCGTAGTAGGAGTACAAGATGGCGCCACTGAAGGCGGAGCCGAATGCCGCCGCCAATACCACTGCGGCCACGCCCGCAGCGGTGCGCGGGACGAGCCGCTCCCGGACCGAGCGGCCCGACACCCGGTTCATCACGACCCCTGATCCTCGGTGCAGAGGCGACGGATCCGAGCGGTACTGCTGCATGTCCCCATTTGCCCACCGTAACGCCCCGGCGATCCGGTCGAGGTTGCAGCGCCGGCCGCACACCCCGGCGGCCCCCCGCCTCCCCACCCAAAGCTGAACAAAAGCTGAAATCGGGCATCACCAACAGGTCGACCCTTTACTCTGTACGGGTGCAAACCGAAGTTGATCGTCATAGTGGCGCGCCCATCGGGACCCGCCCGCCCATCCTGGTGGCATCGGGCGTCTCGAAGGTGTACCGGACCGGGGCCGAGTCGGTCGAGGCCCTCCGGGACATCGACCTGGTGGTGGACGCGGGCCAGTTCCTGGCGGTGATGGGACCCTCCGGCTCGGGCAAGACGACGCTGCTCAACTGCCTGTCCGGCCTCGACGAGATCGACGAGGGCCGGATCGAAATCGACGGTGAAGATCTGACCGCCATGAGCGACGCCCGGCGGACGGCGCACCGGGCCAAGGCCATGGGTTTCATCTTCCAGGCGTTCAACCTGATCCCGGTGTTCACCGCCACCGAGAACGTGGAGCTCCCGTTGCTGCTGGCGGGCGCCGCCCCCCGCAAGGCCCGGGTGGCGGCCCAGTCGACCCTCACCCGCGTCGGGCTCGGCCACCGCCTCAACCATCGGCCACCTGAGCTGTCCGGCGGCGAACAGCAGCGGGTGACGATCGCCCGGGCGCTGGCGGGCCAGCCCAAGATCGTGTGGGCGGACGAACCCACGGGCAATCTCGACACCGAGACCGCGGCACAGGTGATGGGGCTCCTCGAGGAGCTGCACCACGAGGGGCTCACCATCATCCTGGTGACCCACGACAAGGAGATCGGCGCCACCGCGGAACGCCGCATCGAGGTGCGTGACGGGCGCATCGTCTCCGATGAACGCCTCCGCGTCCGCGGCGGCGCGGCCGGGGCCGCCGGTGCGGCCGCCGGTGCGGCCCGGGCCGGTGGTGCGGCCGCCGATGCGGCCGGTGGTGCGGCCCGCGGCGGCG
>JAUTXM010000107.1 GCA_030838025.1 Acidimicrobiaceae bacterium | reverse complement strand
CCATGGCCGCGTCGTAGTAGCGCCAGGCGTTCATGCTCCCGTATTTGCGGTCGGCGTCGACGAGGAGGGAGAACAACGGTGAGGCGGTGGCGATCCAAGTCCGGGCGCCGTCGATGAGGGCGCGTTGGCGACTGTCGCCCGCGGTGAGGCCGGTGACCGGCGTATCCTGCCGGTTGGCGAACGCCCCGACGAGGGCGTCGAGCTCGTCTCGGGTATGGGTGCCGTCGGCGTCGACGAAGGCGGCGGCGACGCGGAAGGCCTCGGCCGCGACGTCGCTGACCAGCGCCCCTGCGGGACGGCCGACCGACGAGGCGAGGATGTCGAGCGTCTCGCTCACAGCGGTGATGAACCGGGTCACCGGTTCCGCCAGCCGGCCGGTCGCTATGGCCGGCGCTCCCAGACGGTGTCGGTCATTGGCCGTCAGTCTGCCTTGGCGGCGACGGCGGCGCGGTTACGGCCGCGGTTCGCGCCACATGGGCCATACCCGAGGCCCGCCACGGGGAAGGTCGATCGCCCCGGTCACCTCGAAGCCCAGGCGTTGATAGAACGCCACGTTGTCCTCCCGCGAGGACTCGAGGTAGGCGGGGAGGAAGTCGCGATCGCAGCGTTCGAGCACCGGGGCGAGGAGCGCCGAGCCGACCCCGAGGCGTTGCCGGGCCGGTTCGGTCCCGACCACCGCGAGGTACCAGTGCGTTTCCCGGGGGTGGATGCGCTCGATGGCGCTGACCGACTGCACCGCCGCGGGCAGGTGGCCACGAAGGGTCCAGACCAGGCGGGGCAGCGCCCGCAAGAGACCGGTCGGTGGTGTCCGCCATCGCTCGGGTGGCGCCCACAACGCCGCGCCGTCGAGGTCGCGGGTGGTGTACACCTCGTCGTACGGCAGGTACAGGTACCGCAGCTCCATGGCGAACAGCCGAGGCAGCCGCAGCGTGCGGGCCCGGGCCGAGGGCAGGAGCCAGCGCATGACCGGGTCGTCGGCGAAGGCGTGCGCCAGCGCCGCGCCGAGAGGCGGCGCGTCGTCGGCGCTGGCCTTGCGGATGATCAACGTCATGCGAGGTGACAGTTTGCCTGGGGCAGGCGGAGTGCCCAGTTTCGGCGGGGCCGGTACCCTTCCCCTACAGCTTTTTGACGGCTTCAAGGCTTGCCAAGGGGAAGGAACAGCCAGTCATGGCCATCTTGGGACGTGAGTTCATTGCGGTACCCGACGACAAGAAGGGCCAGATCGTCTTCAAGTGGCCCGACATCAACATCCGCAAGATGACGAGAGCCATCGTCGACGCCGACGAGCTGGCGATCTTCATCAACACCGGCCAGGTCGTCGGCACCCTCGGCCCCGGCCGCCACCAGATCGATGCCAACGAGCTGCCGTTCCTCGGCGCCATCATCGACTGGGCTACGGGCGGCAACGCCTACCGAGCGGAGTTGTACTTCGTCGGTACCCGGGAGTACACCGGCAACACCTTCGGGGGTCGCATCGACGACGTCCAGGACCCCCAGACCGGGATGATCGTCACCCTGCGGGTGTTCGGCGACTACTCGCTCCAGGTCTCCGATCCCGGTGCCCTGATCACCCGCCTCGTGGGCACGGTCGATGTCACCAACAACGCCGCCATCACGGCTTGGGTGAGCGACCAGCTGCTGAAGGTCATGCGGACCCATGTGACGACCCAGATCGTGCGCAACGGATGGCCCATCCTCGGCCTGTCCGCGTACACGACCGACATCGAGCAGACGGTCATCCAACGGGGCAACGAGCAGCTGTCCACCTACGGCCTGGCGATCATCAGGATGGGCAACTTCGACGTCAACCTCTCCGACGAGGACGAGGGGCAGCTGAAGGAGCTGGCCAAGGACACGGCGTACTCCCGCCTGGCGGGCAGCTTCCAGCAGTACGCGTCGGGCGAGATGATGAAAGGCGCCGGCGAAGGTATGGCCAAGGGGGGCGGGGCCACCGGTGGTGCGTTCATTGCGGCCGGCCTGGGCCTCGGCGGCCAGGCGGCGGCGCCCATGCAGACCGGCCCGCCACCGCCTCCCGCGCCCGGCTTCGCGGGTGGGGGACAGGGCTACGTCGGCGGTGGCCCGGCCCCGGCCGGCGCGGGCGCGGGCACCGTGGAGTGCGCCAACTGCCACGCCGTCAACCAGGCCACGGCCAAGTTCTGCGGCACTTGTGGCAAGTCCCTGGCCCCGCCGGTCGTCAAATGCGCCAACTGTGACGCTGACAACCCCGTCGGCGCCCGTTTCTGCTTCAACTGCGGCCAGCCGCTCGGCCCGCAGCCGGTCCATTGCCCGCACTGCGGCTTCGAGGTGGCGGCCGACGCCAAATTCTGCCCGAACTGCGGCAACTCGATCGCTCCGGCCGCCGCCACTCCCGTGGCCGGGGCCCCCGGCTCGGCCGGCGGCGAGGGCGAGGACGCCCGGTGAGCATGGCGGCGGTCCTCTCCACCTGGCAGGCGCTGGCCACCCGAGCCGGCGGTGGTCACTCCTTCAGCGGTGGGGGAGGCGGCTCGTCGAGTGGCGGCGGCGGGGGAGGCTTCTTCGTCGGCGGGGGCGGCGGGGGCGGTGGTGGGGGCGGCATTGCCGGTTTCATCGTCCTCATCGTGATCGTGCTCATCGTGGTGGCCATCGTGGCCGCGGTGAAGCGAAGTGGCCACCACACCGGTGGCGCGGCCAACGCCGCAACTCGCGGCTACGGCGGGCCCGGGGGCGGCACGGCAAGCGGTGTCGCGGCCGGTGCCGTCGGTGCCGCCGGGGCCGCGGCCGGTGCCACGGGCGCTGCAGCCGCCGCCGCGGCTCCGTGGTCGGGCACCGACGAACCGGCCATCGACAGTGTCCGGGGCGATCTCTTTCCCGGCACCCACGCCGACGCTCACGCGGCGGCATCGCCGGTCGAGGATGGCCTGGCCCAGATCGAGGCGCACGATCCGGCGTTCAGCCAGGAGCCGTTCCTGGAGTCGGTCCAGAAATCGTTCTTCATCGTCCAGGAGGCCTGGACCGACCGCAAGCCGGAGATGAGCCGCCAGGTCATGGCCGACGGTGTCTGGCAGCAACACCAGGTCCAGATCCAGAAGTACGTCGACGAGCACAAGCGCAACGTGCTCGAGGATCTGGCGGTGGGCGACCTACGCATCCTGTCGGCCCACTCCGACCAGACCTACGACACCATCACGGTCCGGGTGTTTGCCGCCTGTGCCGACTATGACGTCGACGACAAGAGCGGCAAGGTCGTCCGGGGCAACAAGAGCGTCGAGCAGTGGCAGGAAGACTGGACCTTCCAGCGGTCGTCGTCGGCGACGACCAAGCCCGGTGCCGGCACGTTGAACAGCAAGTGCCCCAACTGTGGGGCGCCGCTCAATGTCGACTTGCAAGGGGTGTGCGGGTACTGCCACCAGCCGATCATGGGGGGAAAATATGACTGGGTCCTGGCTCGCATCTCCCAGGTGATGTAGGCGTGTCGTTGCGGGAGTTGGGCATCAGGGCGCAGGCTGCGGCCCGGCAACTGGCGCGCACCAGCAGCGCCGAGCGCGACGCCGGTCTTCTGGCCGCGGCCGACGGCCTGGAGGCGGCCGTGGCTCCCATCTTGGAGGCCAACGCCACCGACGTGGCCCGGGCCCAACGAGGCGGGACCAGCGCCACGGTCATCGACCGGCTCCGGCTCAGCCCGGGCCGGATCGAGTCGATGGCGGCCGGCCTGCGACAAGTCGCCGGGCTCCCCGATCCGATCGGCGAGATCCTCGACGGGTGGCGGCGGCCCAATGGCCTGCGGATCCAGCGAGTGCGGGTCCCGCTCGGGGTGGTGGCCATCATCTACGAGAACCGGCCCAACGTGACCAGCGACGCTGCCGGGCTGTGCGTCAAGTCGGCCAACGCGGCGTTCCTTCGGGGCAGCTCGGCCGCCATCACGTCCAACACCGAGATCGCCCGGGTACTGCGCCAGGGCTTCGCCAAGTCGGGCCTACCCGAGGACGCGCTGGTGCTGGTGGAGGACACCAGCCGGGAGTCGGCGACGGAGTTCATGCGCCTCCGGGGCCTGATCGACTGCCTGATCCCGCGGGGCGGCCCGTCGTTGATCGCCGCCATCTTGGAACACGCCACGGTGCCCTACGTCATCGACGGAGACGGCAACTGTCACGTGTACGTCGACGCCGCCGCGGACCTCGACATGGCGCTGGCCATCGTGGTCAATGCCAAGACCCAGCGGCCGAGCGTGTGCAACGCGGCCGAGTCGTTGCTCGTCCACGCCGCGGTGGCGGAGCGGTTCCTGCCCCGAGCTGCAAGTGCGTTGCAAGGCGTTCAGCTGGTGGGCGACGCCCGGGCCGTGGCGATCGTGGGCCCCTCGCGGATGGGAGCCGCCACCGACGAGGACTTTTCCCAGGAATTCCTGGATCTGAAGCTGAGTGTGGCGGTCGTCGACGACATCGACCGCGCCATCGACCACATCGCCCGCCACGGGTCGGGGCACACCGAAGCCATCGTTACCTCCGACCTGGCCGCGGCCAACCGTTTCACGGCGGAGGTCGACGCGGCCGCCGTGGTCGTCAACGCATCGACTCGGTTCACCGATGGCGAGGAGTTCGGCTTCGGTGCCGAGATCGGGATCAGCACCCAGAAGCTGCACGCTCGGGGGCCCATGGGGCTGCGGGAGCTCACGACATACAAGTACGTGGTTCAAGGCGACGGCCAGATCCGCACCTGACGCTTCATGACCGACGTCGTCCGCCCGCCGCGCTTCGAGTCCATCGCGTCCGTCCGAGAGGGACTCCGCGACGTGCGCTACCTGGCCGACGAGGGCACCGCGGGCGTGGTCTACCTGGCTGACCGGCTGGCCAAGCCGGTGCTGGTCGAGGGGCCCGCGGGCACGGGCAAGACTCAGCTGGCCAAGTCGGTGGCCGAGATGAGCGGCGCCCGCCTGATCCGCCTCCAGTGCTACGAGGGACTCGACGAGTCCAAGGCGCTGTACGAGTGGAACTACAAGAAGCAGTTGTTGCGCATCCAGGCCCAGCGGGTGGCCGAGGAGCAAGACGCCGCGGGAGCCGGAAGCTGGTCGGACATCGAGGAGGACATCTTCTCCGAGGAGTTCCTGCTGACCCGCCCGCTGCTGGAGGCCATCCGGGCCACCGAGCCGGTGGTGCTGCTGATCGACGAGGTCGACCGGGTGGAGGTGGAGACCGAGGCGCTGCTGCTGGAGATCCTTTCCGACTACCAGGTGTCGATCCCCGAGTTGGGGACGGTGTCGGCCACGCAGATCCCGTTGGTGTTCCTCACGTCCAACAACACCCGGGAGTTGTCCGAGGCCCTGAAGCGGCGCTGCCTGTTTCTGCACATCGACTATCCCGACTTGGAGCGCGAGCGCCAGATCGTGCTGGCACGGGTCCCCGGCATCGCCGAGCACCTGGCCGACCAGATCGTGCGGATCGTGCGCTCGATTCGCGGTTTGGAGCTGAAGAAGGCACCCTCGGTGTCGGAGACGCTGGATTGGGCGCGAGCGTTGGTGTTGCTCGGCGTGCAGAGCGTCGATGCCGAGTTGGCCCGCGACACGCTGCACATCCTGCTCAAGTACCAGTCCGACATTGCCAAGGCCACCAAGGAGCTCGGGGGCCCGGCACCCCGGTGAGCGGCGGCGGGCTGGTCGATGCCGTGAGTGGCTTCGTGGGCGAGCTGCGGGCCGCCGGGCTGCCAGTGAGCATGACCGAGCATCTCGACGCCATGGAAGCCGTGGGGCAGATTCCCCTGGAGGACCGGGTGGCGTTCAAGTACGCCCTCGGTTCGACACTGGTGAAGAACGCCGCCCACTGGCGGGCCTTCGAGACGATCTTCGACGTCTATTTCTCACCGGTGACCTTCAACCGGGTCTCGATGGACGAATCCGAACTGGGCGGGGACCACCAGTTGGCCCTGGCGACCGAGCTGCTCGACGCCGAGCGCCGGGAAGGCGACGCCGAGATGGCGGCGCTGAGCGCCGAGGAGCTCTTGGAGCTGTTGTACCGGGCTCTGCTCGACGGTGACGAGGAGTTGCTGGCCGCCCTGGCCCGCCAGGCGGTCGACCGCTTCGCGGGCATGGAACCGGGTCGGCCGGTCGGCGGGACCTACTACCTGTACCGCACCCTCCGCCACCTCGACCTCGACGGCGTCCGGACCCGGCTCATGACGGCCGCGGCGGCGGCCGGCGTCGGCGTCGGTGTCGGTGGCGGACGCCAGGACACCGAGGACGGGACCATGTCCGAGCTCGAGGAGCGCCTGGCCCAGGAGGAGTTCGACGCCCGCATAGGGCGCTTGCGTCACCTGATAGAATCCGAGATTCGGCGCCGGCTGGTCGCCGACCGGGGCGCCCAAGCCATGGCCAAGA
>JAUTXM010000100.1 GCA_030838025.1 Acidimicrobiaceae bacterium | reverse complement strand
ATGCTGGGCCGGGCGGCAAAGTCGGTGGTGGTCCATCGTCCAAGTGACCCCGAATCCCGGTTGGCTCGGGCCCGGCGGCTCCTGATCCTGGCCCGTTTCGATCCTCGCCGGCCCCTGCCCCCGGAGCTGGCGGCACACGCCCGAGCAGACCCAGCACCGGCGCTGCGCCGTCCGGTGTCCTGACCCCGGCGCCCGCCCGCCACCGGCAGCTGGGCGGTCGGACTATAGGCTCACGCGCTGTGAGTGACCGCGCCGGGGCCGCGCCAGACCTGGCACCAGCCGGCCAAGCGGCCCCCGTGACGCCGTTCGTCCTCGGTCACCGGCCGGCGCTCGACGGGGTACGAGGCGTGGCCATCCTCCTCGTGGTCGGCTACCACACGATCTACGGAGACCGGTATCTGCCCGGTGGCTACATCGGTGTCGACATCTTTTTCGTGCTGAGCGGCTTCTTGATCACGTCGATCCTGCTCGAGGAATGGGACCGCCACCGCGGGATCTCCTTCAAGCAGTTCTACCGCCGGCGGGCCCTGCGCCTGTTTCCGGCCCTGTGGACGGTCATGGCTGTCCAGTTCGCCTACACCGTGGTCAAGCACGAATCGCGCCGGGCCGAGCTAAAGGTGCTGGCCGCCATCTTCGTCTACGCCGGCAACTGGTCGTGGAAGATCGGCGTGTACCTGCCCCCGACCATGGGCCAGATGTGGACCCTGGCGATCGAGGAACAGTTCTACCTGGTGTGGCCCTTGCTGCTTCTCGGCCTGCTGCGGTCCCGTAACCGCCGGCTCACCTTGGGCGTCATGGCGGGACTCATCGCGGTCGCCTTCTTCAGCCGCCTGGCGCTGTGGCAGAGCGGGGTGTTCTGGACGAGCATCACGGCCCAGACCGAAGTGCGCCTCGACGCCCTCATCATCGGCGCCCTGCTGGCCTACGGACTCAAGATCGGCTGGCGCACACCCCGGCACATCGGCCTGCTCGGCGGCGCGGGGGCGGCGGTCATCGCGGTCATCGCGCTCACCACCGCCCCGTGGACGGGCTGGATGTTCGACGGCGGCTACACCCTCGTCGCGGTCGCCGCGGCCCTGGTCATCTGGGCCGCCCTGGACCGGCGCAGCGCCATGGGCCGGGCCTTGTCCATCCCGCCCGCCCGGGTGCTCGGCCGCCTCTCGTACTCCATCTACCTGTGGCACGGGCTCATCTTCGTGGCGGTCCAGCGCGCGTGGCCCTCCCGGCCCGGCGTCGAGCGGCTGGCCGCGGGCCTCTTCCTCACCGCGGTGGCGAGCGTCGCGTCGTACTACCTGATCGAGCGACCGTTCCTGCGGCGCAAGAACCGGGCGACGCCAGACCCGCCGCCCGTCGACCGCCCGGCCGGCCCGCCCGCCGACCTGGTACCCGCAGGCGTGGTGCCCGCAGGCGGGGCCGAGACTAGCCGGCCTGTCCGGGTACCATCGCAGCCGCCGCGACAGCCGCAGATTGCCACCGAGGAGCGACAGCCGGATGCACATGCCGCCCACATGGTGAGTCGCCCCACCCGTCTTCGCGTGGGCGTGCCCAGTTCCCATGTCCAGATGGCCAGCTCCTCGGGCTGGGGTCGCATGTGGCGCAGCGTGGTGCCCCTGATCGAGCCCCATGTGAACCTGGGCTTGTGGGGTGACCCGCGGCGCTCCCGGTTCCGCCAACCGCCCGACGTCTGGCTCTACGACGGGCACCTGGGCCACCTCGGCGTCCCGGAGCCCGCGGTGGTGCACCTGATGGAGGCCACCTGGCGGGATCCGAGTACCCGGCCCATGATGACGCCGGAGTTCATCGCCCAATACGAGGAGCCCAGCCGCTTGGCGGCCGAAGGGGCGGCGCGAGTGATCACGCCCTCCGAATCGTCGCGCCGCCAGATCATCTCCCAGTACGCCGTCGACCCCGACCACGTCCTTACGGTGCCGTTGGGGGTCGACCTGGCCCTGTTCCGGCCGGGGCGCCCGGGCGCCCGCGAGGTCATCAGCCGCGCCGGTGGCGACCCCGACCGTCCCTACGTGCTGTACGTCTCGACCTTGTCGCCCCGGAAGAACCTGGGCGCCCTCCGGGCGGCCATGGCGGGGTTGGCCCGGCGAGGCTTGCCCTACAGCCTGGTGATCGCGGCCTCGCCTCCACCTGACCGGGAGGACTGGAGCGGGTTGCTCGCCGAGGCGTCGGCCGACCTGCCCGGGGCACCGGGACGGATCGTGGTGTTGTCGGCGCTGAGCGACGTCGACTTGGCTGCGGTCATGGCCGGCGCCACCGTGTTCTGCCTACCGAGCTTGATGGAGGGATTCGGCCTCACCTCGCTCGAAGCAATGGCGTGCGGAACGCCCGTGGTCGTCTCCGACCGGGGCTCGCTTCCGGAGGTGGTGGGCGAGGCCGGGGTGGTCACCGCAGCGGACGCCGCCGCCCTCGAGGTTGCCCTGTACGACGTGTTGACCAGCCCCGAGCGCCAGGCCCGGCTGTCGCAGGCCGGCCTGGCCCGGGCGCTGCAGTTCAGCTGGCAGGCCACCGCCCAGGGGTGGCTCGACGCCCTCCACCAAGCGGTTCCGGAACCCCGGGTGGGCGCGGCCGGGCGTTTGGCGCCCGCGTCGGACTTCATCGCCCAGGCACTGACCCGGGGAATCCGGATCCCGGTCCGCCGCCGGCGCTCGATGGTCACCGGCCATTCCGCGACAAGCTCCCCGTCAGCCAGGCGGCTGCGCGACCGGCCGGCGTAGTCCCGGTCAGACCGGCGTCAAGGACTCCGTCCAGCCGAACCCGTACCCGCCACCGGGACCCTGGTAGCGGCACAGCGCCCGGGCCAGATGCGAGACGCGCCCATCCGGGGCGGTCAGGAGCAACGGCGCAGGCGCCAGTGGTTGGGCCACGATCGCCTGCCCCGCCCGCGGGCCCCGCCCGCCCGGCGCCTCCAGCGCACCCGGCGCCTCCAGCGCGCCGGGCGCACCCAGCGCATCCAGCGGCACCGAAAACGCCGAACCGTCGGCCATGACCCCTGACGCCCAACCGCCGGGCGCCGACCACCAGTCCTGGATGCCCCAGCGGTGATCGCGGACGCCGGTGCCGTCGAAGGCCAGCACTTCCTCCGCCACCAGGATCTCCCCTGTGACCCGGCAGGGCTGCCAGTATTGCGCCTCGGCCTGCCACGACGCCGGCGTGGTGGCCTCCCATTCCAGGTCGTAGCCGAGTCCGATGCGGTCCCCGCGCTCACCGCGATACGCCTCGTCGGGGTCGTCGAGCGCCACCGCGAACGCCTCCAGCCCGACCGACCAGTGATCGAGCGGGGTCTCGCAGTTGACCGCGGACCAGATGCCCTGCCCCCGCACCTCGAGGTCACGGCCCCGGGGCAGCTCGACCTCGTGGTCTCGGACCAGTACCAACCGTCGGCCCTTGCCGACCAGGGCTGCCCAGTACCAGGCCAGCCCGAGGTTGGGATACAGGCCCAGGCGCACGTAACCGCCGAGCGAGCCGTCGGCAGCGGCAAAATCGAAATACCACGACTCGCCCCACAAGGGTTCGGAACCCGGGCGGTGACGCCGCTCATCGGCCGCCGCGACCATCGCCATGGCATCGCACGGTAGCCACAACCAGTCCATCGCTGATAGACCTACAGGCGTGGCGCGATACCTCAGCGACGAGTGGTTCGACCACCTCGGGGCCCTGGCGGGCCCAGCCGCGCCGGCGGCGGATCTGGTCCTCCAGCACCTCGTGACCGCGGGTCCAGAAGGCGACGTCGAGTATCACGTCCGAGTCGCCGAGGGTACCGTCACGATCTTCCGGGGACCGGCCTCGGACCCCGACGTCACCTTCGCCGAGGACTACGCCACCGCGGCCGCCATCGCGGGCGGCCACCTGAGCGCACCCGCCGCCCTCCTTGCGGGTCGCATCCGGGTCGGTGGTGACATGGCGGCACTCATCGCCCGCCAGGATCTCTTGGCGGCCGGCGATCCCGTACCAGCCGCCGTCCGGGCGGCCACGACCTACTGATGGTCGGACCCCGCCCCAAATCGCCCGGGTGGTATCCCGACCCGGACATCCTCCCGGGGTCGAAGGGTGTCCTGCGCTACTGGAGCGGCCGGCACTGGACGGATCGGCGCCGACCCGCGCCGGTCTTGGCCGACCTCGACCTGAGCGGACCCATCGGTGCACCGCGCGGGGCGCCCGAGAGCCGGATGCTCGAAGGACCAGCCCGCACGGTGGAGCTGCCGGCGCCGGCCGCCGAGATCTCCGCCACCCGGGAGGGTCCGGGGCGGGCCGACACCTTGGACCGGCCCTCGGGCGGCGAAGGTCGGGGCATGGAGCTGCCGACCGCGACGGGAGGTGGGCGCGGCGTCCCGCCCCAGCCTCCGGAGTCGGGTGGAGGTGGCGGTGGTGGTGACGGTGGCGGCAAGGGAGACGACGGCGCACCGGTCGCGGGCAAGGGCCTCCGTGCGCACCGGAAGTGGTGGGTCCTCGGCGGCCTGGCGGTCGTAGCCACGATCGCGGTGATCCTGGCGGGCGAGGCCATGCGGCCCCCCTCGCCCGGCCCCCGGGTGCTGACCGACCGGCAGTTCGTGAAACTGGCCAATGCCGACTGTGTCAAGACCATGCCCACCCTGCGACCGCCCGACGGAGGGCCCCTTGGCAGCTTCGTGTCGCCGTCGCAGGCCGCGACCCAGATCGACACCGCGGCGTCGGGGCTCGACGCCCTGGCGGACCGCCTGGCAACCCTGCCGGCGGCCGAACCCGACCGGCCGCACATCGCGACCTGGCTGGACACGTGGCACCGCTACGACGCCATCGGCCACCAGTACGCCGATCATTTGCGGGTGCACGGGGCGGGCGGCAAGGCGCCCGCCGTGCTCCAGACGGGCGCCGATCTGGCCAAGTCGGCGGACAATTTTGCCCGAGCCAATGGGCTGGGCGATTGCCTGTTCGCCTTTGCCTACCGACCGGACCCCAGCCAGCTTTGACGGCCCCATGGCTCAGCTGATCGGTGACCGGCTGAGGTACAGTCGCTCCATCGTCTCCTACCGCTCGGAGGTACCCGCGTGACCCTTGCCGAGGTGATCGACGACCACTTTCTGATCCGCTATCGAGCCCTGCTCGACGCCGAGGACAAGGCGTTCGACGAGCTCGAACATGCGTATGAGGACGGGGACCGCGCCCACTTCGAGCAAGACCTGTGCGAGTGGCGGGCGGCCATCCAGCGCAAGCTGGACTACCTGCACCGCCTCGGCGTGGTGCTTCCTCCAGCCGTCGCCATCTAGCCGAACCGGTCGGCGGCCCGACGGGCCCATCCTTTCCGAGCAACACATGGCCGCCATGGTGCATGAACTGCTATGAAAGCCCGACGATTGCGCCGGGGCTAGCCGATCAAGCCCAGCGTCCGCACCGTATCTCGCTCGGCCACCAGCTCGGCCACCGACGCGTCGATGCGCGACCGGGAGAAGTCCCCGATGTCGAGACCCTGCACCACCCGGTACTCGCCGCCGGAGGTCGCGGCCGGAAACGACGACACCAGGCCCTCGGGAACGCCGTAGGACCCGTCAGACACCACGGCCATGCTGACCCAGTCACCCTCGGGCGTACCGACGATCCAGTCCCGGACGTGGTCGATGGCGGCGCTGGCCGCCGACGCGGCGCTGGAGGCGCCGCGCGCCTCGATGATCGCCGCCCCCCGCTGCTGGACCGTCGGGATGAACTCCTCGCGCAGCCACCTCTCGTCGCCGACCAGGTCGATGGCGGGCTTGTCGCCCACCAGGGCGTGGAAGATGTCCGGGTACTGGGTGGACGAGTGGTTGCCCCAGATCGTCAGGCGCCGCAGCGACGAGACCGGCTGGCCGACCCGGGCCGCCAGCTGGGCCGCGGCCCGGTTGTGGTCCAGGCGGGTCATGGCGGTAAAGCGTTCCGGGGCTACCCCGCCGGCGTTGCTCAGCGCTATCAGGCAATTGGTATTGGCCGGATTCCCGACGACCAGCACCTTCACATCCGGGGAGGCATTTTCCCCGATCGCCTTGCCTTGGACGGTGAAGATGGCACCGTTGGCGGCCAGCAGTTCGGCTCGTTCCATGCCCTTGGTGCGGGGGCGGGAGCCCACCAGGAAGGCCACGTCGGCGTCGCCGAACGCCTGGGCGGCGTCGTCAGTGGCGGTCACGCCGGCCAGCAGCGGGAAGGCGCAGTCTTCGAGCTCCATGACGACGCCGTTCAAGGCGGCCAGCGCCGGGGTGACCTCGAGCAGCTGCAGGATGACGGGCTGGTCGGGGCCGAGCAGGTCGCCGGCGGCGATGCGGAACAGCAGGCTGTAGCCGATGTGGCCGGCCGCGCCGGTGATCGCGACCCGAACGGGCCTGGCCACTACAACCGGTCGATGATGGCGGCCGCGAACTCCGAGGTCTTCACCAGGGTCGCGCCCTCCATCTGGCGGGCGAAGTCGTAGGTCACGATGCGCTCCGCGATGGTGGCTTCCATGGCGGTGACGATGTCGTCGGCCGCCGGCTGCCATCCGAGGTGCTCGAACATGAGCACGCCCGAGAGCAGCAGCGAGCCCGGGTTGACCTTGTCCTGGCCGGCGTACTTGGGGGCCGTCCCGTGGGTCGCCTCGAACACGCCATGGCCGGTGACGTAGTTGATGTTGGCGCCCGGGGCGATCCCGATGCCGCCGACCTGGGCCGCCAGGGCGTCGGAGAGGTAGTCGCCGTTGAGGTTGGTCGTGGCGATGACGTCGAACTCCTCGGGGCGGGTGAGGACCTGTTGCAGCGTGATGTCGGCGATGGTGTCCTTGACGAGGATCTTGCCGGCCGGATCGCCGCCGCAGTCGTCCCAGCCCACGGCGACGTCGGAAAATTCCTTCCGGGTGAGCTCGTAGCCCCAGTTGCGGAAGGCACCCTCGGTGTACTTCTGGATGTTGCCCTTGTGCACCAACGTGACGGAACTGCGCTTGCGCTGGACGGCGTAGTTGAGGGCGGCGCGGACCAGGCGTTTGCTGCCGGTTTCGGACACGGGCTTGATGCCGATGCCCGAGTCGGGGCGGATGGTCCAGCCGAACTCGTCGTGGAGCAGCTCGATGAGGCGTTTCGCCTCGGGGGTGCCCTCTTGCAGTTCGAGGCCCGCGTAGACGTCCTCGGTGTTCTCCCGGAAGATGACCATGTCGACCTTTTCCGGGTGTTTGACGGGGCTCGGGACGCCCTCGAACCAGCGCACGGGGCGCAGGCAGACGTAGAGGTCGAGGATCTTGCGGATGGCGACGTTCAGGGAGCGAATGCCGCCCCCGACGGGGGTCGTGAGCGGGCCCTTGATGCCGATGAGGTAGTGGCGGAAGGCCTCGATCGTGTCGTCGGGCAGCCAGCCGCCGGTTTCGTCGTAGGCCTTCTGGCCGGCCAGAACCTCTTTCCAGGCGATGGTCTTGCCGTATTTGGCCGCCGCCGCGTCCAGCACCGATTGGGCCGCGGGCCAGATGTCGACTCCGGTGCCGTCGCCTTCGATGAAGGGGATGATCGGTTCGTCCGGCACGTGCAGGACGCCGTCGTCGCTGACCGTGATGCGCTCGGCTGCCATGGGCCGAGACTACTGCCGTCACCTGGCGCTGCCGTCCTCGCGGGCGCGCCGACCGCGGCCGGCGCTGCGGGCCGCGACCGCACGAAATGTCGGCCCATAGGGTCGAATTGGGCGTCAGCGCCGTTGTTTTGGTTCAGCAACCGCCGCCGCAGGACGATGACAAGTTGGGTGAGCCTATTTCTTGACGTGGCTTTGCATACTCCGGGAAAGGCGGTCGACGTGTCCAGCGCCAGGTTCGTAGCGGACAGGAGACCGGCATCGTGTTGACCGCGATACCACCCACACTTGACGGGAGCCTCGATCAACCGCTCGTCCTGGTCGTGGACGACGACGCAGACATCCGGTTCCTGATCAGCCATGTCCTCGAACGCCACGGCTGCCGGGTGCTGCAAGCCGCCGACGCCGCCTCGGCATTGACCACGTGTGACGGCAATGCGCTCGACCTGGCGCTGGTGGATATCGGGCTGCCGGGGATGGACGGTTTAGACCTCCTCCGGGCCATCAAGGACAACCTGGTCGATCACCACGTTCCTGTCGTCCTGGTGACCGCCCGAGCGCTCGCGTCCGACGTCGCCACCGGCCTCGGTCTCGGTGCCAGCGACTACCTCCGCAAGCCGTTCGAGACCTCCGAGCTCATCGCCCGGGTAGAGGCGGCGTTGAAGGTCAAACGACTCCAGGACCAGCTCCGGGAGCAAAACCGGGAACTGGCCCGCCTGACCATGACCGACACGCTCACGGGTGCGTTCAACCGTCGGCATCTCGACGAGAGCATCCTCGCCGTGTGCCGGGCCGCGCACCGCCACGGTGATGTCGTGAGTGTCCTCATGATCGACGTCGACCACTTCAAAGAGGTGAACGACCGCCACGGGCACCAAGCCGGCGACCAGGTGCTCACGGCCGTCACCAAGCGTCTCCAAGGGTGCCTGCGTACCGGCGACACCCTCGGGCGTTGGGGCGGCGACGAGTTTCTCATCCTCCTGCCACGTACCGATCATCGGGGCGCCTGTGCCCTTGCGGAACGCCTCCGGGCCGCGGTCGCCGATGAAGCGACACTGGTCGACGTCGGAGTGTCGCAGCCGTCCTCCGCGGCCCGCCTGACGGTGACCATCAGCGTCGGTGTCGCCTCGGACCAAAGCCCTGATCCGGCCGAACTCATTGCCCGCGCCGACCGCGCGCTCTATAAAGCCAAGGCTGGCGGACGCGGGCGTGTCGTTGCCGCCTGACGTCGGGACCGCCGTTGCGGGGTGCGACGGTACTGTCACCGGGGTGGACCTTGTCCCTGCCACCGGGCCGGCTACGGCCTCTGAGACTCCCGGTCCTGCGGCTGCCGAGGCGGTGACTGGTGGGCCTGTTGCCGCTTTGGGTGGAGGGCCGGTCCTGGTCGTGGACGACGACGCGGCAGTCTCGCTGCTGTGCCGCCTGTTCCTCGAGCGCGACGGATTTGCCGTGCTCTGCGCCAGCGACGGCGCCCAAGGCCTCTCCCTGGCGCGAACCCACCTCCCGGTCGCAATCGTGCTGGACTTCATGCTGCCGGACATGGACGGGATGGTGGTCCTCCAGGCCTTGCGCGACGATCCCATCACCGACACCATCCCGGTGGTCCTGCTGAGCGCCCGCACGGACGTGCACGACCAGCAAAGCGCCTGGGAAGGCGGCGTGTCGGACTACCTGACCAAACCGTTCGACGGCTCACGGCTGGTCGCCGCCGTTCGCGCGGCCATTGCGCCGGGCGGCGATCCGGATCGCGCCACGCGACGCCGAGGCGCGGTCGATCGGCTGCAAGCGCGCAATGTCGAGATCCTGGAACGACTGGCGTCGATCGTCGAGAACTCCGACGACGCGATCATCGGCGCGACCCTCGATGGCGTAATCACGAGCTGGAACCGGGGTGCCCGGGACCTCTACGGGTACCGGGCCGACGAGGCGATCGGCCAACCGATCTCCCTGATGGTGCCCCCCGGCCAGATCGACGAGCAGGCTGACATCTTCCGGCGCATCAGCCGGGGGGAACGGGTGGTCCACTTCGAGACGCTCCGGCAAAGCAAGGACGGGCGCCTCATCGACGTGTCGCTGTCGACATCGCCGGTCACCAACAGCGACGGCGAGATCACCGGGGCGTCGGTGATCGCCCGCGACGTGACCGAACGGCGGCGCTCCGAGGCCAGGTTCCGGGCGCTGGTCGAGACCGCGCCCGATGCCATGGTCATCGTCAACGAGCTCGGATTCATCGATTTGGTCAACACCCAGACCGAGAAGCTCTTCGGCTATACCCGCGCCGAGCTGTTGGGCCAGCCGGTCGAGATACTCGTCCCCGAACGGTTTCGGTCGCGACATCCCGATTTCCGGCTGGGCTATGTCGCGGCGCCACGCGTGCGTGGCATGGGGGCCGGCCTGGAGCTCTACGGGTTACGCAAGAACGGCACCGAGTTTCCCGTCGAGATCTCACTCAGCCCCCTCCAGACCGGCCGGGAGGTCACGGTTTCTGCCGCGATCCGCGACGTGACGGAGCGCAAACGGGCCGAAGCAATGTTCCGCGGCTTGCTCGAATCGGCGCCCGACGCCATCGTCGGAGTCGACGCCAATGGATGCATCCAGCTGGTCAATGCCCAGACAGAACAGCTCTTCGGCTACACCCGTGCCGAGCTGTTGGGCCAGCCGGTGGAGATCCTCGTCCCCGACCAGCACCGGCGGGCCCATCCAGGCCACCGCCGCCAGTACTTCGCGGAACCCCGTACCCGGCCGATGGGCGCCGGCCTCGACCTGGTGGCGCGACGCAAGAACTCCACGCAGTTCCCCGTGGAGATCTCCCTGTCGTCCATCGAGACCGAGGAAGGTGTCCTCGTTTCCGCCGCCATCCGTGACGTGACCGATCGGAAACAAGCCGAGGACCGGTTCCGGGGACTGGTGGAGGCCGCCCCCGACGCCATGGTCATCGTCGATGATCGGGGCCGGATCCAGTTGGTCAATGCGCAGACCGAGAAGCTCTTCGGGTATGGACGCGACGAGCTATTGGGGCGCGCCGTCGAAATCCTGGTCCCGGACCGATTCCGTACCGGCCATCCGAAGCATCGCCTTCGGTACATGGCATCCCCGCGGGTTCGAGGCATGGGGGCGGGCCTGGACCTGTACGGGTTACGCAAGGACGGTTCGGAATTCCCCGTCGAGATCTCGCTCAGCCCACTGCTCACCCCCCAGGGACTGACCGTGTCAGCCGCCATCCGCGACGTGACCGAGCGCAAGCAGGCCGAGGACGCCCAGAACCACGCCCTGCGCCGTGAGCGCGAAGCCACGCAACGCCTCCGCCAAGTGGACCGGTTACGCAGTGACTTCCTCTCCACCGTGTCGCACGAGCTGCGCACCCCGCTGACCGCCATCAAGGGGTTCGCCGACCTGCTCAACCGGGACTGGGATGGCTATAGCGACGAGCAGAAGCAGGAGTTCATGCAGCGCATCGGGTTCGCAGGTTCGCGACTCGACGACCTGATCAGCGACCTGCTGGATTTCACGCGCCTCGAAGCGGGACAGATCAGGTTCACCGTCGAGCCTCTGGACATGGCGGGCGTCGTCGCCGACGCCGTCCGGCGGTGCCGCCCCGTCCTGGAGGGTCACCGCGTCGAGGTACGAACCCCAGACGACCTCGGTGTGATCGCCGATCCCACCGCGCTGGCGCGCATCATCGACAACCTGCTCGGGAACGCGGCCAAGTTCTCACCCGCAGGCTCGACCGTCACGGTCCGCGCCACGCGGGCTGGAAGCGAGATCGCGCTCACGGTGGCCGACCAGGGCGTCGGGATCCCCCCCGACGAGTTCCAGCAGATATTCGAGCGTTTCTATCGAGTGGGCGGCCAGAACAACCGCCAGTCCGGGACCGGGATCGGCCTCGCCATCGTCAAGGAGTTCTCCGAAGCCCAAGGAGGGCGGGTGGAAGTCAACTCCACCGCCGGACAGGGAGCCGAGTTCACCATCTTCCTCCCGGCCACCTGACCACGTCGCCACCGTGACCCACCGCCGGCTCCGCCGATTCCGGTGGGATTCAAGGCCCCGCCGGAGCCTCACGCCGGTTACGGCAAGCCGAGGCTGGCGTAAATCTGTCGCGTCGCCTGGGAGCGGTTGAGGGTGTAGAAGTGCAGGCCCGGCGCGCCCTCAGCCAGCAGCTTTTCGCACAGCTCGGTCGCCGCCTCGATCCCGGCTTGGCGCACCGCCTCGTCACGGCCGCCTTCGCCGGCCCGCCTGGCGGCACTCTCGAGGCGGTCGACAAGATCGGGCGGGACCGCGGCACCCATCTGCGCCATACGGGGAATGGAGGCGACGGTCGTCACGGGCATGATGCCCGGGAGGATGGGCTTGTCGATCCCGCGGGACGACACTTGCTCGACCAGCGCCAGGTAGTGCTCGAACTCGAAGAAGAACTGGGTCACGGCGAAATCGGCCAGCGTGAGCTTGGCGCACAGGTGGTCCCGGTCGGTGTCGAGGTCCGGCGAACGGGGATGGCCGATGGGGTGGGCGGCCACGCCGATGGAGAATCCGCCAATGGCCTGGGCCAGCTCGACCAGCTCGATGGCATGGCGCAACTCGCCCTCGGTGGCGCCGGCGTCGGTGGGCGGGTCACCGCCGAGGGCCATGAGGTTCTCGATCCCCGCCTTGCGGAAGTTGACCATGATCTCGGCCAACTCCAGGCGGGTGTGGGCCACGCAAATGAGGTGGGCCATCGGCGTGAGCGAGGTCGTCTTCAGCATGCCCGCCACCAGGTCATGGGTGCGCTCGCGCGACGAGCGGCCGCCGCGATAGGTAACCGACACGAATGACGGCTTCAGCGGCTGTAGCTCGTACAACGCCTTCACCAGCGTTGCCTGCTCGGCATCGGACTTCGGCGGGAAGAACTCGAAGGAGAACGTCCGGCCCTGAGCCAGGAGGTCGGCGATCTTGGCCATCTCGAAAAGGGTACTGGCAACAGGGGGATCCGGGGCCCGTGTAGAGGCGTTCCCCCGGGTCCGGCCGGGTGCGGGAGCGGCGTGGCGTGGCGTGGCGTCGTCTAGGACGGCGAAGCAGCCCCATGGCGATCACGGTCCCGGCAACCCGGCTGGTCGATCGGCTCGGTCTCACCTCCCAGGCGTGCTAGCGCCGGCTCTGCCGAAACGCATCCTGCAGGGCGGCGCGAACCATCGGGGGTGGGCCCTGGCGCATGTAACCGTCGGCCATCCGGCTCAACGCCAACGACTGACGGAACTGCACCATGAACCGGCTACAGGGGCTGCAATACGCAAGGTGCTCCTCGAAGAGCAGTCGCTCCTCGTCGGTCAGGCCGCCCTCCAGCCATTGGGTGACCTGCTCGACGAACTCGACGCAGCGAACCTCGGGCTGGCGCATCACGCCCCACCTGCCCGGTCGTCGAGGTAACACTCGAGCGTGGCGCGGACCTTGCTACGGGCACGGTGCAACAGCACCCGTTGATTGCCCTCGCTGACCTGCAACAAGTCGCACACCTCGGCGGCCGACAACCCCTGCACGTCGCGCAAGGTGATCACCAGCCGCTGGCTCGGGGAAAGCCCGTCGATCGCTGCGACCAGCCGCTCGCCGGCCTCGGCGATCACGACACTGTCTTCAGGGAGCGCAGCCACGCTCGGCGGCGACGACCAGTACCCGGCCCACCGGCCGTGGGTATTGAACCGGCTCGGGTCGACTGCCGGTTCGTCAACGCGGGGGTCGAGGAGATCGAGGGTCTCCAGGGAGGAAAACGGGCGGCTCCGAGCTTCGCGCTCACCGCGTGTCTTGGCCCGATTGACCAAGATGCGGAACATCCACGTTTTGAGGGAGGACCGTTCCTCGAATCGGTCAAGGCCGTTGATGACACCCAGCCACGTTTCCTGGACCACGTCCTCGGCGGCCTCACGGGTCGCCACATACGAACGGGCGACGCGCAACATGGCGGCGTGGAAGCGATCGATCAGGGTCGCAAACGCGTCCTCGTCACCCGCGCGAAGCGCCGCGAGCAGCTGCGCGTCCTCGTCGAGCGGTGCGGGCGCGTCCTGGCCGATCGGGTGACGTTAGCCTCGGGGGTGCGATCGGGCGCGGGTGTAACGAACGACCTCCTGGGCGGACCGTAACTGACGATGGAGGACTTTGTGGTCACGCCTGACCGCCGTGCCCTCGCGCTCTCCGATGACCGGGTCGACCTATTCCGAAACGGCGGGCGAGCGCGGCGCTCGAAGATTTGTCTCGGGTGATCCGGGTCCTTCTCCGACCGCTCCTGGGCCGCACGCGGCGCCAACTCACGTGCCAGCGGACCGTGGAGTTGGTCACGGACTACCTCGAAGGTGCCCTACCGGATCGACAACGGGCTCGCTTCGAAGCCCACCTGGCGGGCTGCGTGCACTGCACGCGTTATCTGGAACAGATGGGCGCGACCATCCGGGCGCTGGGACACCTCGAAGTGGCGTCGGTACCGCCCGAGGTCCTCGCCGAACTGGTCACGGTGTACCGGCGGGTTCGATCCGACCGTCGAGCCGGTGACTGAATCGAGCCCGGGAGCTGGATCGTTACCCGACCGGCTCGGGTTGGCGCTCCCAGTCGTCGCTCGGGTCACTCGGGGCGCTCTGGTC
>JAUTXM010000097.1 GCA_030838025.1 Acidimicrobiaceae bacterium | reverse complement strand
GCTGAACAGGTTCAGAGCCAGGTTCACCAGATCGACGTTGCCGGTTCGCTCGCCGTTGCCGAACAGTGTGCCTTCAACCCGGTCGGCGCCTGCCATGACGCCGAACTCCGCCGCGGCCACTGCTGTCCCCCGGTCATTGTGGGGATGCAGCGACAGGATGACCCTGTCCCGGCCCGGAATGTTGCGATGGAACCACTCGATGGCGTCGCCGTACACATTGGCGGTGTAGCCCTCGACGGTGGCGGGCAGGTTCAAGACGATCTTTCGATCGGTGGTCGGCTCGATGACGTCCATCACCGCCCCGCAGATCTCCACCGCGTAGTCCAACTCGGTGCCCGTGAAACTCTCCGGCGAGTATTCGTACCGGACCGCGGTGGCGGGAACGGTATCCTCGAGCTTGCGGCACAACCGGGCTGCGTCTACCGCGATCTGGGTGATGCCCGCCTGGTCCAGGCCGAACACGACCCGCCGTTGCAGCACCGATGTCGAGTTGTAGAAGTGGACGATGGCCTGGGGGGAACCCTTGATGCACTCGTAGGTTCGCTCGATCAGTTCCGCCCGGCATTGAACGAGGACCTGGATGGTCACGTCGTCAGGGATCAGATCCTCGACGATCAGTTGGCGGACGAAGTCGTAGTCAGGCTGCGAGGCTGACGGGAAGCCGACTTCGATCTCCTTGAAACCCATCTGCACCAACGTCTGGTACATCCGCAGCTTGCGGGTCGGGTCCATCGGGTCGATCAACGCCTGGTTGCCGTCACGGAGATCGACCGAACACCACAACGGCGCCTTCTCGATGCGCACGTTGGGCCACCGCCGGCCGGGAAGTTCAATCGGCAGCGGCAGGAAAGGCCGGTACTTTTCGAATGGCATCCTTCTCGGGCTCACAGGCGCGGGGGGCATCGGCGTTCCTTTGGTGTGGGGGCGGATTGGAAAAACAAAACCTCCTGGCCCGAAGGCGCAGGAGGCGGAGGCGAGCACCGAGGGTGGCTCGCCGTCAGGTAAGAAGAAGGACAGTCAGGCTCAAGCGGGTCCAGTCCATGACGTTCCTAGCGTATCACCACCTCTACGGTTTGCCGACCTCTTCACCACTCGGCTGCCCGTGGCGCCAGTCGGCGCCTCGCCGGGCGCTGTGGGCCGGTCCTGGCACAATCGCCCGGTTCGCTGCCGATGAACTCGTGGCCGATCGAGCCGACCGCGTGGGGGCGACGCCGCCCTCGGCGAAAAGCTCTTCGCCATGATGGGCAAGGTTTATGATACTGCGGCCACCGCGTTCTCGACGAGCCGAACAGGACCGCTTTCATGGGCCGGGGTCGCATCCGATTCCGCCCCGTCCTGTTCGATACCTTCGACGTTGCGCCAGGCCCGCACGTGCGCCAGGTTGGGGATGTTGGTGAAGCTCTTTAGCAGGGCGTCGACCACGTTGATTCCCGGCAGGTTCGTGTCGTCGTTCAACACCCGGCGAACGCCGTCGACCAGTTTGGCGTCATCGAGGCTGCACACCGCGCGGGACGAGCACCGCTCTGCCAGCCAGTCCTGGGGCAGGAAGGCCGACTCGAGATCGGTCGCAGTACGGATCCCAAGCCGCCGCAGCCTGTTGCGGTCATCGAACCTGTCGCGAACGTTGTGGTCGTCGGGGGGGTCGAGATACACCTGGAGGGCCGCCTGGTCGATCCAGTCGACGAGCCGTCCAACTGGCACGCGAGTGTGCAGGATGATGTCGACCAGGTTGGCGGTGATGAGGTTCTGCATGTCCTCGATGCCCTCTTCGAGTAGCCGTGCCTCGTACCAGATGTTCAGCCCGTCGAGGTCACTCAGGGGATAGGGCGTCTTCAGGGTCGGGACGAACTTTCGGAACACCACGCTCACGCTGTTCTGGATGATCTGCATTCCGAGCAGCGGGAAGAACCCAATGAGAAACGCCAGGCCCGCCTCGGCCCCAGGCGAGATGGAGGCCACCACCGGTGCGGCATGGTGAACCACCAGGACGGTGATGAGGACCGTGATGATTCGGGCAACCGCACCCAAGTACGCGCTCGCCTTCAGGTCGCTCTGGAAGAAGCGTCGTATCAGCATCTGGAGGATGAAGATGTAGGCGCCGAGGAAAGCGAAACGCAATGAGTCGACAGGCAGTTGCAACGGGCCGGTGAACACTGGCTGCCTGGTGAGCACGACGGCCCACCCGACGGCGAAGACCAGCGTCGCCAGTAGCACCTGCGGCATGGCCTTGTCCCGTACCGATCGGCGGCGGTTGGCCTCGTCGCTGACGTACGCACCGTAGTACCCCTCGAACTTTTGCTGATAGATGTTCGGGGCCGCGGAAAGCACGGACCCGCCCTCCCGGGACCACAGTGCGTAGTACCCCGAGGTCATCGGGGGCCGAGGCAGGTTCTGAAAGTCGTCCATGCGGAGCCGGTGGAGGTTGAGCACATATTCGGTCCAAAGCGCTCCCGCACGGAAGACGATGAAGCGGATGAACAGCCATCCGGGAACGCAGGCCAGGACCGTGATCGCGAACCACCGCAGCAGGGTCGCGCCCTGGCCGGTTTCGGTGCCGACGATGACGACCCCGGCCGACGCGGCCATGAGTACGACGGCCGTCGCCGATCCGAGAGGCGCAAGGATTGGCGCCATCTGCCGCCCGGCGCGCCGGCCGCTCGGCCTCGAATCTTCCGGGCCGGCCTGACCGGCGTCCGACGAGCGTCGGCCGCCTGCCTCAAGGAGGGCCCACAGGGCGTCGAGCTTGGCACGATCCTTGCGGAGGACTCGCTCCATCTCGAGCTGGAGTGCCCGCCCCGCCTGCCCGTCCTGCGACGGCAATCCGGCCTTGTCTGCGGCTCGGGCCAAACCGGGGTAGGAGCTGAGCAGGCGGCTGAGCTCATGGCGCACCAGTTCTTCGAATTCCGGCTTTTCGAGGCCGAGATCGGTTGCTCGGCTCGGATCGACGCGGACCTTCGGTAGCTGCGGGCTCAACAGCGCTGCGAGTAGACACGCTCGTTCGCCGATTTCCATGACGGTCCTCCGTTCGTCCTCAGGAATTGAGGCCGTAGCGCCCCTGTTAATACGCGGATAGTCCGATTGCACCCCGCCGTAGGGTCAGACGCTTTGTCGAGCGGCCCGGACTCGGACTCGGGTCAGCTCCTGGCCCAGTGCAACCGGAGAGCCCATCGGGCGCCTCCGTCAGCGTTCGGCAGTGGTCCATGTGTGCCGGGAGGACGTCGAAGGTTCCGCGTTACCTGGTGGCCGCCAACCCGACGGGACAGGACAACCCGCGGCCACAGACGTGGTACGTGGACGGCCTGATCGAGTGGTGCGCCGAGGTTGCCTCCCAGGTCACCCAGCTGGCGCCGTGAACGACGGATGGATCTAGTCGGAAACTGGTATCGAGCTAGAACTAGATTTATTCCAGCGTTGTCGGGTAGGCTCCGAGCGTGGCTATGGAGACATCCGTCGACAACGATGCGCTTCTCCGCTTCCACGGTCTGGCCGTCACGGCCCCGGGCCTGGCCACGCCGCCTGGTCGCCCGCCCGCTACGACCAAAGCGCAGCGGCATGGTCGACGTCGACTGCGCGGCGGCGACAGCTCGCGCCTGACGACTGCCGACGACTCGGGCCACGAGATCGACGGTTCGGCTAACGGGCCGACATCGCACTGAAAGCGGGCTGGGCGACACCCGTTGCGCGGCTCAGCCTTGGATTTAGCAAACATCGTCGAAGCGACCAGCCTTCACCGGGAAACATCGAGAAAGGACAACTGCGTGTCTGACAGCGGCAGCGAAAGCGAGAACCCAGCAATCTCCGCCCCCACGCCCGAGGGGACGCGGCCCAGGTCGAACCAGGACTGGTGGCCGAATCAGCTGGACCTGTCGGTTCTCCACCAGCACTCGTCTCTGTCCAATCCGATGGACGAGGACTTCAACTACGCCGACGAGTTCGACACCCTCGACATCGACGAGTTGAAGCAGGACATCTTCCAGGTAATGACCACGTCGCAGGACTGGTGGCCGGCCGACTACGGCCACTACGGGCCGCTCTTCATCCGGATGGCGTGGCACAGCGCAGGCACCTACCGCATCGCCGATGGTCGAGGCGGCGGCGGCAGCGGCGCTCAGCGCTTTGCACCGCTCAACAGCTGGCCCGACAATGCGAATCTGGACAAGGCGCGGCGGTTGCTGTGGCCGGTCAAGCAGAAGTACGGCCGGAGGATCTCCTGGGGCGACCTGATCATCTTCGCCGGCAACTGTGCCCTGGAGTCGATGGGGTTCACGACGGGCGGCTTTGGTGGCGGGCGAGAGGATATCTGGGAGCCCGACGAGGTCATCTGGGGCCCTGAGGACACGTGGCTTGGAGATGAGCGCTACAGCGGCGACAGGGAACTCGCTGGTCCCCTCGGCGCCGTGCAGATGGGCCTGATCTACGTGAACCCGGAGGGGCCCAACGGCAACGCGGATCCGCGTGCCGCCGCCAGGGACATTCGAGAGACCTTCGCTCGAATGGCGATGAACGACGAGGAGACCCTTGCGCTTATCGTCGGCGGCCACACCTTCGGCAAGTGCCATGGTGCAGTCGGTGCCGAGTGCGTCGGTCCGGAACCCGAAGCCTGCCCCCTCGAGGAGCAAGGCCTTGGCTGGAGGAACACCTGCGGCAGCGGCAAGGGCGCCGACACCATCACCAGCGGGTTGGAGGGCGCATGGACCAATGAGCCCACGAAATGGGACAACGGGTACCTCGACATCCTGTTCAAGTACGACTGGGAGCTGACGACGAGCCCCGCGGGTGCGAAGCAGTGGACGCCGACCGATCCCTCGGCCCAAGGCACCGTACCCGACGCTCATGACCCGTCGAAGCGGCACGCCCCGATGATGCTGACGACAGACCTGGCGTTGAAGGTGGATCCGATCTACGAGCCGATCGCGAAGCGCTTCCGCGAGCATCCTGACCAGCTCGCAGACGCCTTCGCCAAGGCATGGTTTAAGCTGACGCACCGCGACATGGGTCCCGTCTCGCGCTACCTCGGCCCGTTGGTTCCCTCGGAGCGGCAGCTGTGGCAGGACCCCGTCCCCGATGTTGATCATGACCTGGTCGCAGCCGAGGACGTCGCTGCCCTCAAAGCCAAGATCCTCGCATCGGGACTGACGATTCCCCAGCTGGTCTCGACCGCCTGGGCGTCGGCAGCCACATTCCGCGGGACCGACAAGCGGGGCGGCGCGAATGGGGCGCGGATTCGCCTTGCGCCGCAAAAGGACTGGGAGGTCAACCAACCGGCCCTACTGGCCCCGGTGTTGCAGACCCTCGAGGGGATTCAGCAGGATTTCAATCGCTCGCAATCCGGTGGAACAAAGGTCTCGCTTGCGGACGTGATCGTTTTGGGCGGCTG
This sequence comes from Acidimicrobiaceae bacterium, assembly GCA_030838025.1. GTDB lineage: Bacteria > Actinomycetota > Acidimicrobiia > Acidimicrobiales > Palsa-688 > JALYXV01. Next base: position 3,375 of record JAUTXM010000097.1, on the reverse strand, counting down.
CGCAGCCGTCGAGCAAGCGGCGCAGAACGCCGGCCACGACATCACGGTTCCATTCGTGCCGGGACGCACGGACGCCTCGCAGGATCAAACCGACGTGGAGTCGTTTGCCGTGCTCGAACCCAATGCCGATGGATTCCGAAACTACCTCCGAGCCGGGGAGAAGTTGCCGGGGGAGCAGCTCCTCCTGGAGCGGGCCAACCTGTTGACGCTGACCGCCCCGCAGATGACGGTTCTCATCGGCGGCATGCGTGCCCTGAACGCCAACTTCATGCAACTCCAACACGGCGTTTTCACCAACCGAGCCGAGACGCTGACCAACGACTTCTTCGTGAACCTGCTCGACATGGCCACGGAGTGGAAGGCGTCCGTCTCATCCGAGAACGTGTTTGAGGGTCGTGATCGCGCAACGGGCGAGGTCAAGTGGACCGCCACCGCCGCCGACCTTGTCGTCGGTTCGAACTCCCAGCTCCGAGCCATCGCCGAGGTCTATGCATGTGACGACTCGAAGCAGAAGTTCGTACGTGACTTCGTTGCCGCGTGGGACAAGGTCATGAACCTCGATCGCTTCGACCTCACCTGAACGACGCAACCAACACTCTCGCTCACGGCGGCTCCGATCGGCCCCTGCCCTAATCGAGTGGCAGTTCTCCCGACCTTGTCAGTTCTCCCGGTCTTGGGACGGCAGAACTGCCAAGGTCGGCCAAACTGCCACTCGATTCCGCCGTCTCGGTTCAGGCCCAGCGTCGCCGCCGCCGGACGGGCCCCCTCCGCTCGGCGTCATCGTCCCCACCATGCCGCTGCTCGGCCATCACAGTTTCCGAAGGACGCGGAAGGACTGAGCGACGAGCAAACGGGGCCTTTACATCGGTGGCACGCCTTGTTTGGCCAAGCGGTCGACCTGTTCTTGGGCCCGGCTCGTCCCACGCCGAAGCAGGGCGACGGTAACGGTCGGTGCCACCCCGGTCTTTTCCAGGGACTCGGCGGCCAAGAGGTAGGCGCTGATCTCGTCGCGCAACGCCAAGACGACGGGCCAGATGCTTGGGTCTTGACCGATTGTCTCCAACAACGCGTCGAGATCCACCTCAACCCCATACAACAGTCGCGACGCCACACTGGTTGCGTCGAGTGGGTTGGCAACGGCCAGCGCCGTTCGGGCCATCCCGATGGTTGCCGCGACCGAGGAGAGAACCGAGGCGGTCTGACATGAGGAGGTCACGGCGCAGGCTCCCCGTCGTCTCGGCGCAGATCGCCAAAGCGGCGAGCCACGTTGACGGCATGGTCTCCGAGTCGCTCCAGGAATCGGGCGATCAGCCCATCTCGATCGCCACCGACGTCGAGATGTCGTTCTGGGCTAGTTCGGCTGACAGGCGGACGTGCAGATCGTCGAGATGGTCGTCCAGCACCCGAAGTCGCGTCGCAGCTTCGAGGTCGCGCTCGGCGTAGGTGTCGGCCGCGGCGCGCCACATGTCGACCCCAACCTCGCCCATTTCCAGAATGAGCCCCCGGGCTCTGGGCGAAAGTTGCTCGGCCATCCCCTGTGGAGTGCGTAGAGTAATATGCTCGACCAAATCCCCACTGCGTTCTAACTCCGGCACAATTCGAAGAATTGCGACGAAGGGCAATAAGACGTCGATCGCGACCGTGGGCCCACGGACCAGCCGGTTGTGCACCAGGTCCTCAATTGCGATTTCCAAGCTATCCACGTTCACGTCGGCCGCCACCAAGCGCCGTGCGACGTCGCAGTCGCCGGCAAGGAACGCTGCGGTCGCGGCGCCGAGACCTTCGCTGACCATCGCAAACAAGTGAAGCACCCGCTCGTCGATCTCGACCAAGGCGGCCTCGATCGTGATGGCTGTCTGCTGTCCACGGGACATCAATGTCCTCCGAACCTTTGTCGTTCCCGGCACGGTAGGAACTCGCGATTGTGGGTATCCAGTGGACACTGTTGTGGATTTCACTTTCTTGGAGAGAAATCGGTCTGCTTATGGGTTTAGCCGTCGACAATTCATCGCCGGTTTCACCATTGTTCATCTGAGACCGGTTGTTCGGCCTGGGGGGTCTCGGGTACGGCGAGTGCCTCGGCTCTCAGGCGAACTTCGCGGCGCCGCCCCGTACCGCCGGGTTCGGCAGTACCATCTCGCCGCGTGGCGTACTGGCTGGGGCTGGATGTGGGGACGACGTTCTCGGCGGCAGCCGTGGCCTCAGATGGTCGGGTGGAGGTTGTGAGTCTCGGGCACCACGCCGCGGCCGTGCCTTCGGTGCTGTTCCTGCGTGACGACGGATCATTCCTCGTCGGTGATGCCGCTGTACGCCGCGGGATGAACGAGCCCGGGCGGCTGGCGAGGTACTTCAAACGGCGCTTCGGCGACTCGACGCCGGTCTTGCTCGGGGGGTCTCCCTGGTCGGCGGATGCGCTGTTCTCGCAGGTCGCGCGATTCCTGGTGGCGGAGGTGGCTGCCCAGGAGGGGGAGATGCCCCAGGGTGTGGCCGTCACCCACCCGGCCAACTGGGGCCCCTTCAAGACCGAGCTGCTGGTGCAGGCCCTGCGGGCGGCAGGGGTGGAGTCGGCGCTGTTGCTGACCGAGCCGGAGGCCGCCGCTCTGCAATACGCCTGGCGGGAACGTGTCGATTTGGGCGACGTGGTCGGGATCTACGACCTCGGTGGCGGAACCTTCGACGCGGCCGTGCTGGCGCACACGGGATCGGGCTTCGAGCTGTTGGGCCAAGCCGAGGGCATCGAACGGTTGGGCGGCATCGACTTCGACGAGGCGGTGTTCGGCCATGTGTCGGGATTCCTCGGCCCGGCGTTGGAGGCTATGGACCTCAACGATCAGGCCTCATTGTCCGGCCTGGCCCGCCTGCGGGCTGACTGCGTCGAGGCCAAGGAGGCGCTGTCCGCCGATACCGACGTTTCGATTCCGGTCCTGCTGCCGCAGGTGCAGACGGAGATCCGCCTGACCCGGGCGGAGTTCGAGGCCATGATCCGCCCGACACTGGCCGAGACCACCGCCGCCCTGGGCCGAGCGTTTCGATCGGCGGGAGTGGCGACCGAGACGGTCAAGGCGGTGTTGCTGGTTGGGGGGTCGTCGCGCATCCCGCTGGTAGGTCAGCTGGTGGCCGCGGAGATCGGCCGCCCCGTCGCCATGGATGTCCACCCCAAGCATGCCGTCGCCCTCGGTGCCGCGCTCGCAGCCGCGGGCTGGAACGGCGAGCCCGGCTCGGCGCGCATCGCGGCACCCGGTGGGAGCGTCCAGCCCCCGACCCGTGTCGCGACCGGCGCTCCGGCCGGCGTCCCGGCCGGCGCTGCGACTGGCGTCCCGACCGGTGTCCCGACTGGCGCTCCGGCCGGCGGTGCGACTGGTGTCCCGGCCGGCG
>JAUTXM010000095.1 GCA_030838025.1 Acidimicrobiaceae bacterium | reverse complement strand
AGGGCTCGGACGCGCAGGGTCCCGCCCGGAACGTCGACGCGCCATACATCAGTAGCTGTCTCGGCTGCGGCCCACCAGCGGGTGGCCAAGGCCGCTGCGGCAACGCCGGTGCCGCATGAACGGGTCTCTCCGACGCCGCGTTCATGCACCCTCATGGCAATGTGGCCGGGGCCGATCGGACGGACGAACTCGATGTTGATTCCGTGGGGTGGAACGGGGTTCACCTCGGGGGCCTCGGTCAGGTCCAGCGACGCCAGATCTGCCGAATCCGGCAGTGCCACGACGACATGGGGGTTGCCGAGGTCCAGAGTCAGGCCCGGCATCGGGTCATGTCCGTGGACCTTGACCATGGCGTCGAAGCCCTTTGCATGGGCGCCATCAGGGTCCACGATCCGCCAGCTTCCGAGGTTGACTGCGATCAGGTCGCCGTCGAAACGCACCAGCTTGATGCCGTCTCGCGTGGCGATGGCGAACTCGTCCGCCGTCTCCAAGCCCTCACGGCGCAGGTAGGCCGCGAATACCCGGGCCCCGTTGCCACACATCTCAGCGGCGCTGCCATCGGCGTTGCGGTAGTCCATGAACCACTGGGCCTCTGCGCTCTGATCGCGCACGTGCTGCTCAGCCGCCACCTCTGTGGGGACAACCCGGATCAGTCCGTCGCCCCCGATGCCCGCCCGCCGGTCGGTCAGCCATCGGACCTGGTCGGCCGTCACGTCGAGAGCGCCTTCGAGATCGGCCACCAGCACAAAGTCGTTCTCCGTGCCGTGGCCCTTGGTGAAACTTATCTCTCGGGTGTCCATCACGTGGCCCATTGTCGCCTACCCGCCGATGAAGTCGAGCGCCCTGGACGTCAGCCGTGGGTCGTCATACTCCAGCCAGTGAATCCGAGGGTCCGGTCGGAACCACGACTCCTGGCGCCTGGCGTACCTTCGGGTCAGGATGATCGTGTCCTCGATGGCCTGCTCGGCAGTCAGGAGGCCGTCAAGGTGCGCCAACCCCTGGCGGTAGCCAAGAGCCTTGGATGCGGTCCTGCCCTCACGCAGGCCGGCCGCTTCCAGATGGCGTATCTCCTCCAGCAGGCCGGCCGCCCACCTCCGGTGAGCGCGAGCGGCAATCCGAGCATCGAGCTCTGGCCTCGGGACACCCAGGCCGATGGTGACGGTGGGTTGCTCGTACCTCCTGGTCGGCAGGGTGGCCGAGAACGGCCGGCCGGTGAGCTCGACAACCTCCAGAGCCCGGACGACGCGTCGCTCGTTCCTGGGTTGAATCGCCTGTGCCGCAACAGGATCCGCTCGCCGCAGGCGCGCATGCATGGCCGCGATCCCCTCTATGGCTAGCTCATGCTCCAGCCTGGCACGCACCGCTGGGTCGGTCGGCGGGATCTCGAGTCGGTCGAGCGCCGCCCGGACATAGAGGCCTGAGCCGCCGACCAGGATCGCTCGACGTCGCCGGGAACGGATGCCGGCCACGTCCAACCTGGCTTCGCGCTGGTATGCCGCGACGCTGGCTTCCTCTCGAACGTCCAGGACGTCGAGCTGGTGGTGGGCGATCCCACGGCGTTCCTCAACCGGGAGCTTGGCGGTCCCGATGTCCATGCCGCGGTAGAGCTGCATGGCGTCGGCGTTGACGATCTCTGCGCCCAGTCGAGCCGCGAGGTTCATCGCGAGCTCGGACTTGCCGCTTGCTGTTGGCCCCACGATCGCGATCACTGGCATCGACGCCAGCTCGCAACAGCCCAGCCGACGCCGTAGGGCGCTCCCGCCCACACGACCTCCCCGACGGCTTCTGTGGCTGCCGCTCCGGCCGCGGCCACCAACACAGGCCAGACCTGAGGTCCGGTTGCCCCCAGCTCATCCCCGAGGTCTGCATCGATCTGGGCCAGCCTGCTGGGTTCCCCAGTGGCCAGAGCCGCCCATACTGCAGCGTCGTATGCCTTGGCGCGAGGGTCCTGCGCCCTCGGTGCTTTCGGCCCATGACAAGCCGCGCCGTCGGCCACCAGAATGAGTCCAACGGCGGTTCCCTCGGCACCCAGCTGCTTGCCCAAAGCCACGGCATCGGCACCGCCGGTCGTGACCCAGCGCGCGGAGGCCCAGAGCTGCGCGTGCTCGGCGTGCGCGGCGATGTCGCGAGCAGCCAGGTATCGGGCGACCATGATCGGCGTCGGGAGCTCGGCGTCACCTTGTTGCCCCTGAACAAGGGCGGGCAAGAGGACATCGCGTCCAAAGCCGGCGAACGACAACGGTCCGGCGGCGTTGGACTCCCCCGCCGTCCCAGGACCGACAACGACCAGCTGTGGCGAGGGGGCGTCCCGTGACGCGAGAAGGTCGCAGAGTGCTCGGTTAACCACAGCCTCGGCGGCGTCACGCAGGTCATCCAGCTCGTGAGCCGCCGAACCCATCAGCTCGGCGACCAAGGCGGGAGGTCCGGGGACGACCGCGGCGGTCAGAAGCACGGCGGGTCAGCCGGTTCAGCCACACGACGCCGCGGTGGCGTTGGCCGGCTGCGGCCGCCCGAGTGACGGCATACCGAGAGTGACTGGTGGACGACCCGAGCC
>JAUTXM010000092.1 GCA_030838025.1 Acidimicrobiaceae bacterium | reverse complement strand
GGTTGGCCGGCCCGCGCCGGTCTGGCCGAGTCAGGGAGCGGACGGGAGCGGCTGCCAAGTGCTCTCGTCAAGCTGCAACTCCAGCCACATCCCCTTGCGGTCCACCACCATCGCCGCACACACGTTGTCGTCGGCGTCAATCGCTCGGACCGCAGCGCCGATGCGCAGGCCGCGCCGCTCCACGTCGAATCGATCCAGCGCCGCGAGCAGGGTCGTTCCCACCTTGCCGTCTTCGTTGGCGGCATTCACGTCCACGTAGAACCCGACCGGTTGGTCACTTAGGAGCATGGGGCCGGCTCCTTTTCTGGTAGTACGGATTCTCTCGCGGTTCACCGAACGTGGCAGCGATCCAGGCGGCATCCTCGATGTCCAGCATCCCAGGGAACAAAATTAGGCCGTGCGCCTGGTGCTCGTGCACCACTTCATAGCCTAGGTCGCGGAAGTAGGAAACAATCCCGACACGGTAGTGAGACTGCCTTAGTTGCGTGGCGCGGCGCAGAACCACCGCCTCGTCCGCACCGGGCACCGCAGCAACCGACAAACCCCACTCCTCCGAGTAGTAGGAGTACCTCGGACGGTCCGATTCATGGTGCGCACGGATCGAAGCGAGCAACCGTTCCAACGGGTCCTTCCGGCAGCCCCGCAAGATCACGTCTGTGGGAGCGAGCAGCGTCTGCCAAGTCTCTACCACGCGACGGGAGTAGGGCAGCGAAGGCGCCGAAGCGCGCCATTCAACGGTGGCGAGGTCGGCGATCGCCGACACGCCCGAACAAAGACGCCGGATCGTGCGACACAGAAAAACCGCGTTGAGTAGTCGGGTCCGTCGGCGATGAGCAGCGCCTGATCAAGTTCGGTAAGGCTGAGCAACCGGACGACCATCGGTCCGATATTGGTCAGGATCAGGTTGCCGCGGGCGGCGAGGAACTGGTTGTGCGCCGCGACGATGGCGCGCAAGCCGGAGCCGTCCAGAATTTCGAGCTGGGAGAGGTCCAAGCGCACAAACCGATGACCGAGCTGGAGGTGGTTGTCCAGGACGGCAGCGAGCAGTTGGCAGTGGGCGACGTCCAGATCGCCCCGCACTTGAATGATGGCGCCGGTGGCGTCGGCTGACACCGTTGTCACGTCGAGCGAGAGATCGTTTGTAGGGTGGAACATCACGGGGCCCTGCCCGGAACACCGATACCCAAGGGGCAGGTGCGCCAGCTTGGCGATCGCCAAGAACGGCGGACGGTTCCCCCGTGCGCGGAAGCGCTCTCAGTCCATCCAGTATGCGCCCAAGGTTTGACCTTTGACCGCGGAAACGCTCATCTATCCGGCGTACGCTCCGCATCGCCTAGGGGCCCCGTGTGTTGCCCAAGGCATCGCGACAACGACCGGCCCGTCCTCAGCCGGGTAAACAAGTTCGGTGGGACGGGCCGGCGTTCGGCGGTTCAGTCGTGCTGGCGTGACCATGCCTCGATCTCGTCGGCTTTGATGATCGCCGCCCGCCGATCCGCCGCGAGGTTGCGGGCACGCTCGATGCTCATAGGCTCGTCGTCGCCGCCGTAGCCGATCTGGACCGGGCTGCGAGCCACCACACCGACACGGACCGTTTCCTCACGCGACACCGCCCACACGCCGAAGATGATCTGGTGGAAGCGGCTGAACACGTCCGGATCCGAGGTCCAGGTGTCGTACCAGGCGTGACCCAGCGACCCCACGATCCCCATGCGGTCGCGCAACTCGCACGACGGTGGGCACTCCGGCGCCTTGGGCATCCGGGCGACGTGCTTCTCGGTCTCCGCTCTGAGGAGGGCCATCAGTTCGTCTGCGGTCTCGGTCATGCTGACGACACTCCTTCGGCATAGTCGGCCAGTTCGATGAGCGCCTCGGCGAGCACCCGCGCCTGGGAGACCGGCAGCTCCTCGATGTCCAGGAACACGACGGGCGGCTCACTCTCGACACGGACAGTCGCACCCTCATCGATGTGCAGGTCGTCGTTTCGGATCAACGCCACCGGCTCAGGGATCATCTCGGCTGGCCCGCCACCGGGTGCCTCGAGATCGACGAGCGGGACCCGGCGCCCTGTACGTCGCCACGTCACGCTGGTGCCGTCGAGCCCGAACTCCTCGGCCCACGCGGGCCGCTCCCAGCCCGCGACCGGCACACCGGGCGGTTGCAAGGCGGGTTGGATAGTCGTGCTCTCGTCGGTAGTGGTCATCGCTGGGCCTCCCGGCCGCTCGCGTACCGCTCACGCCGCCGTTGACGACGTGACCGGCACCGCTGGTCTAGGGCGGTACCTGTACCGGGGCAAGCGTCTGGCGACCAACTCACTGACCGGCGACTCGTTCGTGGTCGCCATGAACATGCAGTTGCGCGAGACATTCACCGGCACTTCGGCCGAGCTACTCGCCGCCAGCCCCAGCCCCGAGCGGGTGGCGAAGCACTGGCCGGGCAACGCCCGGCAAGTCACGACATTGCTCAAACGCCAAGCGCCGGTGATGCGCCGCGCCGGGTGGACGGTGGACGACTTGCCTCCGGGCCACGACAACGTGGTGCGCTGGCGGATCACCCGTCCTGAGAAGGCCGGTAATCCTGACTCGCAACACTCGCAATCCTCGCAGGATCGGCCGGGCGCGAGTGACGCGAGGTTTGCGAGTGTCGGATACCGGCAATCTCAGGACGCCCCCGACGACCTCGACCCGTACCGCTTACGACGTGCCACCGGCACGACGTTTGAAGGAGGACGGTCCAGCCATGACCCGTAACCGCGAGAGGCAACGCCCGACAACGCAAGACACGGAGAGGGAGCGGTGAACATGGACGATGGCGACTACCGGCGAGCCTGTGTGCTCTGGATGCACTACGTCGACCACGACTACCAGGGCGTCGACGCGATCTACACCGAAGCTGCCGAGCTTGGTCGACTGCGAGAGTTGGTGTGGAGCTTGCCTGCCGTGCTTGCCAGCGTCAGTGATGCGAAGTGGTGGCACGCCCCGGAAACAGCCCGGCTGTTCGCCGAGCACGCTGCCCAGTTCGTGCTCCGCGAGCACCGGGCAGGCATGTCGTGACGAGCGGCGAGCTCTGCCCATCGTGCAGCGGCGAAAGGCTCTACAACCTCACGTTCAAGCACGACGGGGCCTGCCCACTTTTACTGCCCGAGGACAGCACTCAAGCCGCTGACCATGATCGCCTGCTCGGCAACCGGAGCAGCTTCGTCCGCGAAGCCACCGACACCGAGCGCACCCTCGCCGCGTGGATCGGCATGCCGGACATTGATCGAGTCACCATCGACAACCCGCTGACCGTCAAGGTCGATTGGGTCGGGACGCGCCGCCGCCTGCTTCGCGTTGGCGGCAGACCGTGGTTCGACCCCGATGCGGACACGTCCCCATGAGCGGGAGACCCGAAGGCGGAATGCCCCGCCGCCGAGCCGGAACAGGTCTACGGTCGGAGTTGAGCAGGTCAGCAGCTAGCGAAAGCTCTGATGACCAAGGCATCCCAGCCGGGGGGTTGGCCGTGCCTACCCGCTCAGCATTGCGCCCGGTGCCCTGTCTCCACGGAGGGCTTCAGGGTCGCCGGGCATGATGCGATGCCAAATACCCGGCCTCGGTGTCTGCAAACCTCTTGCCCATCGGCAAGACGCCACCGACAGCAGGCACCGAGCACTCTCTCGTCGTCGCACCCCATCGGTCCAGGGCGCCCTGGCAGGACCTGCACCACGGGCACCAGTAGCCCGGCACCGAGGGCAGCAGCAGCACGAGCAGGGCACCCGAGGCAAGAGCACCGACAGCACCGAGGCACAGGGCACCCCGCACACCGAGCACCCCGAGGCACCGAGGGGGCACCGAGCACAAGGGGCACCGAGCACCACGGCACCACCCCCGAACCCCACCCGAACCCACCGCATAGAACAATCGGACATACCATCCCAAAGGGGTGGAAGACCATCCCGAAGGCCCACTTTCCCGGACACCGCCAGCTATGGCGCCTCCCCTCCGGGCTGCGCATCACCTGATTTTTCGGGACGGGGTTTGTCGTGAGTGAGTGAGGTGGCGAAAACGGTGCCGCCGCCGGCCGGGTTGGCTGCTGTCGGTCGCCGGGTGTGGCGTGCGGTTGTTCGCTCGTACGAGTTGCGGCCTGACGAGCTGGTCACGTTGGAGGACGTGGCCCACTTGTCGGACATGGTTGTGGCGTTGAGTGAGGCGTGGCTGTCGCTGGGCTGCCCGTTGACGACGAAGGGGTCGATGGGTCAGCAGGTGACGCA
>JAUTXM010000079.1 GCA_030838025.1 Acidimicrobiaceae bacterium | reverse complement strand
CGGCTGGGTCAGCGCGGTGCGCCGACAGGGGCGGGCCGTGCTGTGCGCGGTGGCTGTTTGGGGCGCGTCCATCGCCGTGTTCGGCCTGGTTGGGGTGCTCTGGGTGGGGCTGCTCCTGCTCGGCCTGGCGGGCGCCGCCGATGTGGTCTCGGCGGTGTTCCGGGGGTCGATCCTGCAGACGACGGTTCCCGAACACCTCCAGGGTCGGCTGGCGGGCACGTATATCGCGGTGGTCACCGGGGGTCCTCGCCTGGGCGACGCCGAGGCGGGCGTGGCCGCAGCCATTGGCGGCCCACAGTTCGCCGTGTGGTCAGGCGGCCTGGCGTGCGTCGTGGGGCTGGGCGCCATCGCCTGGCGGGTACCGCAGTTGTGGCGCCAGTCGATGCCCCGCCAAGGCGATGCCGAGCAGGCGCCCTAGCCGTCAGTCGCTTCCGAGGGCGCGGCAGGTCGCCACCACGGCGTCGTACAGGGCGTCCGCCTCCGCCAGTGAGTCGGCGATGCAGGTGACGCCCATCTTCCCATACGCCCCGAGCGCTCCCAGCATGTGGAGGGCGGCGCCGGTGCGGGTCTCGGCGTTGAAACCCAGTCCTGCTTCGTCGATGGCGTCGATCACCTGCTGCGGCGTGGTCCCGACGAGGCCCTCCTCGTGCAGGTTGTCGGTCGCCACATAGCGCTTCGGGCCGCTCGGCGCCACAAGTTCCCCGCTGGCCCGGTCGTACACCCCTTCGGTCGCCAGCCGGGCCATCCAGAACGGATGGGTGGTACCGCCCATACGCAGGTTGATCTCACTCACGTACACCGCGTTCCCACGACGGCCGGGCGCCACGAGAAAATCGATGCCGAAGATCCCGATGACACCGTGTCCGGCCAGCACCTCGGCGACCTTGATGGCGGCCTCCTGGATGACCAGCCGGTAGGACGGGTCGGCGGGGAACCGGCACCCGAAGTACACCTGGCTTTCGGGTCCGCTCAGGATCTGGTCGTGGGTCGAGAGGATCTCGACGGGCGCCCCGGGGACGACCCGGAGTTGGACACTCGGCGAGACCATCTCCTCGCGCCGCACCAGCTCCTCGACTATCGCACCGTCTGCTTGGATCTTGGCCTCGAACGACGTCCAGTTCTCGTTGGGGGCGCAGAAGACCGTCCGCGACTCGGCCAGTGGCCGCACGGGTGACTCCAGTTCCACGATGGCGTTGCCCTGGCCCGCGAAGCCGTAGTTGAGTTTCACGACGACCGCCTCAGCGTGGGGGGCGTGGGCCCGGATCGACTCCATGCCCCGCTCGATGTCCCGGAGGCTCCAGAGGTCCTCGGTCCCCTCGAGCACGCGGGTCCCCGCCTGCCGGGCGCTGCGCTTGGAGCCCGTCTTCGAGCCCAGCCAGGCCAGGTTGGGCGGCGCGCCATACAGCGGCAGTCCGAGGGACTCGGCCAGGGCCTGCTCGTGGTCGGTGACATTGAAGCTGATCACGTAGGCGTCGTCAGGATCGCCGGCCAACGTGCGTAGCCGGGTCAGCGCGTCACCCCGGCGCAGCAGCTTCTGCGTGAGCGGCATGACCTCGGGATCGTGGATGCTCAGCAGCTGCAATCGGCGCCGGGCGTCGTCAGGGTTAGGGAGGAAGCGCAGGTAGTACTCGATGATCGCCGCGTCGATGGGCAGCGAGGTGACGTAGATCATGCGCAGCCCGGGTTCTCGCAGCTGCAGCAGCATGTACAGCAGCCGCTCCTCGTAGCGGACCACCCCGGTGATCTTGGCCAGCTCCGCCATGGAGAAGCTGAGCGACGGGATCACCACCATGGTGCCGTTGTCCAGGCCCAGGCCGCCGCCGCGACCGAGGCGCTCGACGAACGCCTGCTGGCGCTCCTCCCACAAGGTGGTGGTGACCGAACTCATCGACACATGATGCCTCACTGCTCGCAGGACACCGCTCGTAGGACGCTGCTCGTGGGACACTTGCCCTTCGATGCCGGTGTATATAGCCATGCTGCGGGGCATCAATGTCACCGGCCATAACAAGGTCCCGATGAAGGATCTCCGTGCGCTGGTCGAGGCCTTGCCCGCCGATGACGTCGGGACCTACGTGCAAAGCGGCAACGTGGTCTTCGAGTCCCGCGGTGGCGACGCCGCCCGCATCGCCCACGACATCGAGGCTCGCATCCAGGCCCAGCTGGGGCTCGACGTGGCCGTCGTGGTGCGCACGTCCGACGAGCTCGACCAGGTGCGGTCCGGCAATCCCTTCCTGACCGGGGGCCGCGACCACGCCCGCCTGTACGTCACCTTCCTGGCGGCCCTACCGGGGCCCGACCGAGTGCGCGCCATGGAGGCGGTGGCACCCGCCGCAGCACCCGATGAGTGCCGCCTGCTGGGTCACCACGTCTACCTCCACTGCCCGGACGGCTACGGCCGGACCAAGCTCAACAACGCGTTCTTCGAACGGAAGCTGGCGGTCACTGCCACGACCCGCAACTGGCGCACGGTGACCAATCTGGCCGAGATGGCGCGCCGCTGACCGACTGCCCGTTTCCCGGCGCCGCCGAGGTCCGGCCTCGTCGGCGAAACGGGCGACCGATCAGCAATCCGGGTCATGAGCGACCGACCTCGGTACAATGACGCCGTCGGTTCAAGCAACGGTACCGACGCGGGGGTGTTACGCCACGGGCCGAAATGCCATGCCCAACCGCGGCACCACTGGATCGGGATGGAGGTGGGGACAACGATCAACTGTGAGCCCACCAAGCGCGGCGACCTGGTCAAGGTGACCTTCTCCTTGGTCGCCAGCAACGGGAATGCCAGGGTCGCACTGGTGGGCGACTTCAATGGCTGGCGGCAAGGCGCCAACATGTTCAAGCGTCGGGGGGACACCGACGTCGCGTCGGTCACCCTGAGTGCCGGGCGCCGCTACGAGTTCCGCTACGTCGACGAACACGGGACCTGGTTCAACGACGAGAACGCCCATGGCTACGCACCCAACGAGTTCGGCGGGGACAACTCCGTCGTGGATCTTCGGGGTGGATTCGAAAAACCCGACGACTGATCTGACGGTCAGATCTGCTCGTCCGCCGGGTCGAGATGGCGTTGCAGGGCGGTCAGGCGGCGGTCCCATCGATCACCGACCTCGGTCAACCAGGCGGCGGCATCGCCCAAACCTGTGGCCACAACCCGGTACCGAACATCGCGGCCGCGGCGCTCGCCGACCAGCAGTCCCGCCGTTGCGAGCGCGTTCAGGTGTTTCACAACCGCCTGGCGGGAGATCGGATAGCCGCCGGCCAGCTCCGTCGCGGTCTTCGGCCCGTCGCGCGAGAGCTCGTCGAGCAACTGTCGTCGGGTTGGATCGCCGAGGGCCGCGAATACCGCCTCGACCCGGGGCGCGCTCACCAAGGGGCAGTCAGCGGACGGCCCGCCCGCCGGCGGCCACCGGGGCAGCAACCGACATGTGGGCGGCCCAGCAACGCAACAACCGGGTGTCCCACCCGGTCCACGATCCCGTTGTCCTGAGGCTGGCCTGTGGCTCCACGGTTGCCTCGTGGGGCCGCGGCTCTTCGGTCACCGTGAGCAGGGTGCCGTCGTCGTCGGGCTCGAGGTCGTAACTCACCTGCGACGCCGCGGACCCGTCGTCGCCCTCGGGCCACCACCGGAAGCTCAGATGGCGTTGCGGCACGACGTCGTCCACCACGCCGCCTCGGACCGCGCCATCGTCGCTCAGGAACCGGGCCTGCCCTCCGGGGCGCAGATCCCACTCCACCCGCGACCCGAACCAGGCGGCGACCTCCTCGGGCTCGGTCAGGGCGTTCCAGAGTTCGCTCGGGCTGACGGGGATGACGACCTGTCGAACAAGCATCTCGGCCTCCTGGCACCACGACGGGCAAGCAACTCCAGGGTTGCACATTTTCCCAGGCTATGCAGTAATGTGCAACCTCAGAGTTGCATGACCCCGAGGAGGACGTCGTGAGTTACCTGGTCCCAACCGTCATCGAGCAGTCCCTCCGAGGGGAGCGGGCGTACGACATCTACTCCCGGTTGCTGAAGGACCGCATCGTGATGTTGAACACCGAGATAACCGACGGGAGCGCCAGCTTGCTCACGGCGCAGTTGCTCCACCTCGAGTCCGAGGACCCCGAGCGCGACATCTGCCTGTATATCAACAGCCCCGGCGGGTCGGTCACGGCGACGTTCGCCATCTACGACACCATGCAGTACGTCCAGGCCGATGTTTCGACCGTCTGCCTGGGGATGGCAGCGTCGGGCGCCGCCGTGCTGCTCGCCGGTGGCACCGCGGGCAAGCGCTTCGCCCTGCCAAACTCCCGCGTCCTGATCCACCAGCCCCACGGGGGCGCCCAGGGCCAGTCGATCGATATCGAGAACCAGGCCAAGGAGATCGCCTTCCTTCGGCGGCGCGTCGAGGAGCTGCTGGCCCAGCACACCGGTCAGCCGATCGAGCGGATCGCCAAGGACACCGACCGGGACTACATCCTCGGCGCGGCCGACGCCGTGGCCTACGGGCTGGTCGACGAGGTCCTGCTTCCGCGGAGTCGTGAGGTGGCGATCGCCGCCGGGGCGATGGGCTTCTGAAGTCTCCCCGGACGGCCGATCTCTGCGGGAGGCCGGATCAGTACACCCAGACGGGGGTGCCGATCGGGTCCGAGCCGCTGGCCCAGATCCAGTCGATGGCCGCGTTGCTGACCCGAACGCAGCCGTGGGAGACCGGCCGGGCGGGCACGGAGCTGTCGCCGTGAATGGCAATACCGCCGACGAAGTACTTGGGCCGCCAGAGCACGCCGAGCGACGAGACCCGGGTGCCGTTGACCTCCCAGGTGGTCGTGAAGTGCCCCGTGGGGGTGGTGGCGACCTGGCGCGAGCCGTGGTCGTAGTAGACGTAGCCGCCGCCCGTGGAGGTGTTGAGCACGCCGTCGAGGTGCCCGTTGGTCACGATCAGGACCAGCTGGTGGGCCAAGTCGACCTCGATCAGGTGGCCGGTGGTGCTCTTCGGGCTCGGTTTGGTGCCTCCGTCGAGTGCGGCCGCCGTCGCCGGGTCACGGACACCGCTGCGCGGGATTCCGGCCGCCTTTTGCACCGCGAACAGGGCCTGCTGGGTGGTCGTGCCGAACCGGCCGTCAGGAGTGCCCAGCCAGTATCCGAGCGACGTGAGCCGCTGCTGCATCGCCATGACCTCTGGGCCCGAGCTTCCAATCCGTAGGGCGCCGGTCGAGGGGGGCGGCGCGGTCGTGGTCGTCGACCTTGGGACCGTGACCGGCGCGGGGGCTTTGGTCGTGGCCGTGGTCGAGGGCGGTGCGGTGGTCGACGCCGGTCCGGCCCCTGCGTTGGTCGTGGGGGGCCGCGGGGACGCGCCGGCCACCGATGCCGACGCCGATGCCGCGGTCGTCGGCGACGTCGAGGAGCCCGGGGATGACTGGCAGCCGCTCACGGCGAGCGCCGCCACGAGCACGACAAGTGCGATAGACGCCGGTGTCGCCGTTCGCGGGCGCAGCGTGCGAGCCATCGGGGTCAGCCTCCACTCGGTCGGCGAGAGCGTCGGCGGCGGGTCGTCGCCGCGACGCCCAAACCGCCGCTCAACATCAGGCCGGCGGCCAGGGACATCGGGACCGTAGCGCCCAGGCCGGTCAGGGGAAGAAACGACGCGGTGGCGACGGCGGCGGTGGCGGCGGTGGCGGCCGCCGCCGGGCTGGGGCTGGGGCTGGGGTTGGCGCTGGGGTTGGGGGAGTCGACAGCCCCGTGTCTCGCGGTCAGTGCCGACGGCCGTGAGGCTGGCATCGCCCGGGCGCTGGGGGACGCGCTCGAGCCGGCGTGGAGCGCCCCGCTGTGGAACGGCGATGCGGCCGAGGTCAACGTGGCTGCCATCGACGTGTTCGTTGCGTTCGATGCCCGCGGGGCGGTGAGCATGACCAGCGTCGAACCGGAGTCGCCGCCGACGGATCGACCCAAGGCTGACCCAGAGTTGCCGGTGCGGCACAGTACCGAGATCGATCCCCAGGTATTGGTGAGACTGATGGCACACGTACCGGTGCCGCCCGAGGTCACCATGGTCGACGACCGGCCACCCACGCCGGGCATGGCTCGATCCGGCCCGGCGGTACCCGCACCGGCGCTGGCGGGACCCGACGCCATGAGCAGCAACGCCGAACCGGAGTCGCCGCCGGTGGCCGTGCCCGCCGCGGGACCCGAGTTACCCGTAATGCAGATCACCGAGACCGTGGCCATGACGTTGACCAAGAAGATGACGCAGCTTCCGGTCGCCCC